>NZ_JBHWHH010000071.1:0-32894 GCF_042732555.1 Nocardia sp. NPDC059764 | reverse complement strand
GAGATGCCCGCCGAGAGGGTGCTGAGGACACCTTCTGCGTACCCGCCACCGAACGCGCTGCCCAGGCTCGCGCCCAGAGCGGTCAGGCCCACCGACCCGGTGCCCACCGCATTGCCGAGCTCCGAGGCCGAACCGGACGTGACGGGCAGGTCCACCGGAGTGGTGAGCGGAATGCCGTCCGCCGCAGCCGTTCCGATGCCAGCTCCGAGCAGCGCCGCCGACGCGATGCCCACAAGAATCGTTCGTTTCATAAAACTGTCCCTCTTATCCAGGTTGTCGGAACGGACGAGGTCGTCCCACTCCGCGGGCCAGAGCATATGAAATATCGCTAATTCAGATGAGTGTTTTGGACCGTTTGGTATCTCTGCCACCATCGATCCCGAGCGGCGGTTGCGAATAGTCCCGATTAGCGAATAAGTCGCCGGGAAGCGCTGGGGCGACACGATTTCCGTGAACCACAGGGTTGGACGTAGGAAAACCCGACGCGGGAACTTTGCCATGGCAACCGGCAATTCGACCCGGGCACGAAAAAGCCCGGGCCGGGGCCCGGGCTTTTCGGAGTGGACGCGATCTCAGCGCGTCACGAGGGTCCTCAGCGCGTCACGATGGTCGCCGAACCGTGGCCGAACAGGCCCTGGTTCACCGCGATGCCGGCGCGGGCGTTCTCCACCTGACGGCCGTCGGCCTGACCGCGCAGCTGCCAGGTGAGCTCGCAGATCTGGGCGATGGCCTGGGCGGGGATGGCCTCGCCGAAGCAGGCCAGACCGCCGGAGGGGTTGACCGGGACACGGCCGCCCAATGTGGTTGCGCCGCTGCGCAGCAGCGCCTCCGCGCCACCGACCTCGCACAGGCCGATGTCCTCGTACCAGTCCAGCTCCAGGGCGGTGGACAGGTCGTAGACCTCCGCCATCGACAGGTCCTCGGGGCCGATGCCGGCCTCCTCGTACGCGGCGTGCGCGAGGGAGGACCGGAAGGTGTGCGGCGGCGGCTCGACGGCCAGGGCCGAGTCGGTCGCGAAGTCCGGCAGGTCGAGCACGGTCTTCGGGAAGACCGGGGTGACCGTCGACAGGGCGCTGATCCGGACCGGGTCGGCGATGCCGTGCTTGCGCGCGTAGTCCATCGAGGTGAGGACCAGGGCCGCGCCGCCGTCACTGGTGGCGCAGATGTCCAGCAGCCGCAGCGGATCCGAGACGATGGCCGAGGCGGCGATCTCCTCGACCGACACCTCCTTGCGGTAGCGCGCGTACGGGTTGTTCAGGCCGTGGCGGGCGTTCTTCACCTTGACCGCGGCGAAGTCGTCGAGCGTGGCGCCGTGCAAGGCCATGCGGCGGCGGGCGTACAGCGCGAAGTAGATCGGGTTGGTCGCGCCGAGCAGGTGGAAGCGCAGCCAGTCCGGGTCGTCGCGGCGTTCGCCGCCGACCGGCTGGAAGAAGCCCTTCGGGGTGGTGTCGGCGCCGATCACCAGCGCCACATCGGTGAGCCCGGCGAGGATCTGGGCGCGCGCGTTGGCGATGGCCTGCGCACCGGAGGCGCAGGCGGCGTAGCTGCTGGAGATGCGCGCGCCGGACCAGCCGAGCGCCTGGGCGAAGGTCGCGCCGGCGACGAAGCCCGGGTAGCCGTTGCGGATGGTGTCCGCACCGGCGATGTAGCCGACGTCCTCGTGCTCGAGTCCGGCGTCGGCGAGCGCGGCGCGGGCGGCGACCAGTCCGTACTCGACGAAGTTGCGTCCCCACTTGCCCCACGGGTGCATGCCCGCGCCGAGGACTGCGATATCGCGATTCGTGTCAGTCATTGACCGGCCTCCACTTCCACACCGTGTGCTCCGCCTCGTCGTCCTCGTACAGGGTGCCGATGGCGAGTTCGACGGGCATGCCCACGGCCAGGTCGTCGACGGTGAACCCGCGCACCACCTGTCCGAGAATGACCATCTTCTCGACCTCGAGCTCGACGGCCGCGATCACGTACGGCTCGAACGGGTCACCCGAGACATACGGGGCGGGCGGCTTGTACCGGGCATCCGCGTACGACCAGATCCGGCCACGCGTGGAGAAGAGGTAGTCCTCCAGCTCGGAGCCGTCTTTCGGGCCCGCGCACCGGGGGTTCCGGCAGGCGAGGGTGTTCTTCGGGAAATACGGTGTGCCGCACTCCTTGCAGCGGCTGCCGCGCAGCCGCGCCACACCGTCATCCGCAGTGAACCAGTCGGCCACGGCGGGGCGTTGTTCTTTCTGCACAAGCCCGACGGTATAGGAACACGTTCTACTTTGGGGGCGAATTCCCCACGCGCGATCCACCCCCGGAGGTACGGTGAACCCTCGGATTGAGGAGTAACCCACCGCGATGGCCACCAAAGCTATTGACCCGCAGTCGATCCGCAACGTGACGCTCATCGGCGACCCCGCCGACACCACCCGACTGCTGCACCGCCTGCACGGCTCCGCCCACCCCGGCCCCGAGCTGCGCTGGTCCGCCGACCGAGCCGATCACACGATCCGCCTGTCCGAGGTCTCCAGCCACGCCCCCATCCCGATCCTGCAACGCGCCATCCGCGTCGCCGACAGCGTCATCGCCATTGTGAACGCCGCCGAAACCAACGCGCCCCGCCTGGAGACGATCCTCCAGATCGCCGACGACCACCAGGTCGCGCGCCTCTGCCTCGTCACCGCCCTCGACGATCCAACCGCCAACTTCCCCCGCTGCCTGCGCACCATCGCCGACACCCGAGGCGCCATCCCCCTGACCCTCCAACTCCCATTGGGCACCGGGACCGCCTTCGAAGGCGTCATCGACCTCCTCCCCCTCTGGGCCCTGGAACCCCTGGCCGCCGAAATCTACGGCCCCCACTGGAAATCCGCCGAACACGGCTACCACGCCCTGATCCGCACCCTCACCGAAGACACCACAGACTCCACCGAGCCAACCCTCGACCACCTGCACCGCCGAATCCGCTCCCTCACCCGCCTCGGCGACGTGGTCCCGATCCTGTGCAGCGCCACCCCCCGAAGCAACGACACCGCGCCCCTCCTCGACGCCATCGTGCGCTACCTCCCCTCCCCACTGAACGTCTGCCAACCCGAGCACGCGCTCGACTACTGATCCGGGTCAGATCCAGACCGGCGCAACCGGAACCCGGCCGACGGCCACGGATCGCTGCGGTCAGGGGGTCAATTCTGGTCCCATGTCAAGTAATTCACGTTACCGGCTCCCAATCAGGTTGCCCTCGAGCCATTTCGTCCTGAGTCGCCTCGTCCGGTCGAGGAGGGGATGGAATACGAGTAGCCTCCGCCAACGGTCCGGATCCGCCACGGCATAGCCGCCCGGATCGACCCATCGGAGCCCTGGCCGCACCGGGTCGAGCGGCCAGAACCGGTGGGATCATTTTTGCGTAGGCTGAAATCGGATTCGCCGTGTTCGAGAAAGTACGACCATGGGTAGAGCAATGGCGCTCTTCGCCGCGCTACTGATGACCATCCTCATCCCCGTCGCCCCGGCGATGATCTCCCAGGCTGGCGCGGACAGCTGTGTCGGGACCTGGACCATAGGGATCGGCGGTGGCGACAACGTCCAGTCGGCATTCACCCCGTATACCGACCGGGTGATCACCTACAGTTCCGCCGCCCCGGTATCGGCGATCGACGAACTCGACCGCCTGTTCTGGTCACACCGAGCAGAATGCCCGGGCGACCATATTCGCTTGATCGGCCACAGTCAGGGCGCGGCCATACTGCACGCGTGGATTACCGACCACCCGAACGCCGCCAACGCGAACGCCATTCTCCTGGCCGACCCCAAGCGCGCCCCGGGTCCCGGCGGCGGCGGGGTGTCCGCGACGCCCGGCAATTCGCTCGTCGGTTACCCCCTCGCCGGCGTGGACGATTGGTTCGGAAACGTCCCGGTTCTCACCGTCTGCAACCACGACGACCCGATCTGCGATGCCTCGGCCACGTGGCGGGGTTACGCCGAGGGCGCCCACCTCCGCTATGACTTCGACGTCAACGACTACGGCAACTGGGATTCCGGCGTCTGGTATCGCTAGCCGACGCCTGCGCGAACCGTGCCGACGAAAAGGTGGGCCCCCGTTTTCCACCGATACCGCCTAATCTCGCTGATGCACAACGGTTCGGCTCAGAAGGTGGCGGTAAGTGATCGGTACGCGGGCGAAGCTCGATGAACTGGCCAAGATCCTGGAGATCGCGGCGGAACCGGCGGGGGAAGCCGGGGTCGTCAAGCGGAAGAAGAAGGGAATTCCTAGCGTTCGGCAGCGGGTGCACATGCTGCTCGATCCCGGGACATTCATCGAGACGGGGGCGCTGGCTCGGCAGCCGGGACAACCGGACGCACTCTACGGTGACGGGCTGGTCACCGGTCGCGGGCTGATCGGGGGCCGGCCGGTGGTGGTGATCTCGCATGATCAGACCGTGTACGGCGGGTCGGTCGGGGTGACGTCGGCGCAGAAGTTCATGCGCGCACTGCAATTCGCGTTCGATACCGCGTGCCCGGTGGTGACGATCAACGATTCCGGCGGCGCCCGCATCCAGGACGCGGTCGGTTCCATCGCCTCCTTCGGCGATATCTCCCGGGTGCTGGAGAAGCTGTCCGGCTACGTACCGCAGGTGTCGATCATTCTCGGGAAATGCGCCGCCGGTTCGGTGTACGGGCCCATCAATACCGACGTGCTCATCGGCACCAAGGATTCCTACATGTTCGTCACCGGGCCGGACGTGATCAAAGCCGTCAACGGTGAGGACGTGAGCGCCGAAGAACTCGGTGGCGCCGAGGTGCAGGCCAAACGCGGCACTCTGCACCACGTGGCCGACACCGAGGAAGACGCCTACAAGTGGGCCCGCGACTACCTGAGCTATATGCCGACCAGCTGCCTCGAGCAGCCGCCGATCGTGAATCCCGGCCTGGAACCGGAGATCACGGCGCACGACCGGGAACTTGACACGGTCATCCCGGATTCCGATCGCTCCGGGTACGACATGCACGAGATTCTGCTGCGCCTCTTCGACGACGGCGAATTCCATGAAATCCGTGCAACATTCGCGCCGAATCTCATCACCGGATTCGCGCGCGTCGACGGCTATCCGGTCGGCGTGATCGCCAATCAGCCACTGGTGCTGGGCGGTTCGATCGACGCCGCCTGCTCGGACAAGTCGACCTACTTCATCCGGCTGTGCGACGCGTTCAATATCCCGCTGGTGTTCGTCGCCGACACCCCGGGCGTGCTGCCGGGTCTCGCGGAGGAGGCGGCCGGCGTGATCATCCGCGGCGGCCGCACACCCCGGGCGATCATCGAGGCCACCGTCCCGATCATCAACCTGGTGGTGCGCAAGTCCTACGGCGGCGCCTACGGCATGATGGCGGCCCGGCAGGTCGGCGCGGACATCAGCCTGGCGTGGCCGACCGCCCGCATCGCGGTGATCGGCGCCGACAGCGCGGTCGACCTGCTCGGCAAGCGCCAGTTGGCGGCGATGCCGGAGGAACACCGCGCCGCCGCCCGCGAATTCATGGTCAACCAGTACAACGAGACGATCGCCACCCCGTGGATCGCCGCCGAACGCGGCTACATCGACGCGGTCATCGAACCGTCCCGGACCCGCCTGGAAATCCGCCACGCCCTCCGACTACTCCGCGACAAGCCGAAGGTGAAGCCGGAATTCAACCCGCGCAAGCACGCCATCTACCCGATGTGAGCCGATGCGGCCCGGTCAGGCGGTCAAGCCTCGCCGGGTCAGCAGGGGTTCGATGATCGGCGGGCGGCCCCGGAACGATTCGAAGGCCGCCATCGGGTCGACCGAGCCGCCGCGCGAGAGCAGTTCCCGGCGGAACGCCGCACCCTTGTCGCGAATGGACGCGGCATCGTCCTCGAACCAGGTGACGGTGTCGGCGTCGAGCACCTCGCTCCAGATGTAGGAGTAGTAGCCGGCGCCGTAGCCACCCGCGAAGATGTGCGAGAAGTAGGCGGTGCGGTAGCGCGGCGGGATCGCGGCCAGGGCGACACCGGCCTTGCCGAGGGCTTCGGCCTCGAAGGCTTCGGCTTCGACGCCGTCCGTGGCCCCGGCGGGCAGGCGGTGCCAGGCCCAGTCCAGCAGCGCGGCCGCCAGGTATTCGACCGTCCGGAACCCTTCGCCGAACTGTCCCGCCTCGAGCATGCGTTCCACCAGCTCGGCGGGCATCGGCTCCCCGGTCTCGACATGCTTGGCGTAGTTGGCCAGCACCTCGGGGCGGGACATCCACATCTCGTTCACCTGCGACGGGAACTCGACGAAATCGCGGGGCACCGCCGTCCCGGAGAAGAACGGGTACCGCACATTCGAGAACAGCCCGTGCAGCGCGTGGCCGAACTCGTGGAACAGGGTGCGCACGTTGTCCCAGGTGAGCAGGGCCGGTTCGCCCTCCGGCGGCTTCACGATATTGAGGTTGTTGACCACGACCGGGCGCGTGCCCAGCAGCGTCGACTGGCCGACCAGGCTGTTCATCCACGCGCCGCCCCGCTTGGACGGGCGGGCGAAGAAGTCGCCGAGGAACAAACCCAGACCCGAGCCGTCGGCGTCGAAGACCTCGAACACCCGGACTTCGGGGTGGTAGCCGAGCAGATCCGGGCGCTCCTGGAAGGTGACGCCGTACACCTCACCGGCCGCGAAGAAGACGCCGTCCCACAGCACGCGTTCGAGCTCGAAATAGGGACGCAACGCCTCGGCGTCCACCGAGAACTGTTCCGCGCGAATCCTTTCCGACCAGAACTGCCAATCCCAGGCGCGCAGGTCCTCGTCGTCGCCCGCCGCGCGCATGGCCGCGGTGAGTTCGCCCTGTTCCCGCTCGGCATTGGCCACCGCGGGCGGAACGAGCTGCGCCAGCATCTCCTCGACCGCGTCCACCGTCTTCGCGGTCTGGTCCTCGACCACGTACGCCGCATGATCGGAGTACCCGAGCAGCGCCGCCCGCTCGGCGCGCAACGCCGCCATCCGCACCGCCAGCTCGGCATTACCCCCGTCCGCGCCGAACCCGCGCCCCAGCGACGCCGCCATCATGCGCTCCCGCACGTCGCGGTCGGCCAATTCGGCCAGCACCGGCTGGTTCGACACATTCTGCAAGCTCAACGCCCACGCCCCCGGATGCCCGAGCGCCGCCGCGTTCTCGGCCGCGGCCGCCACCGCCGCGTCCGCGAGCCCCTCCACTTGCTCGGCCCGATC
The DNA here is from genome assembly GCF_042732555.1 of Nocardia sp. NPDC059764. Taxonomy (NCBI): domain Bacteria; kingdom Bacillati; phylum Actinomycetota; class Actinomycetes; order Mycobacteriales; family Nocardiaceae; genus Nocardia; species Nocardia sp. NPDC059764. The sequence continues at coordinate 25,701 of NZ_JBHWHH010000071.1, read as the reverse complement.
CAGAATCAGCGCCGCGGCATTGGTGTTGGCCAGATTGTTCTTCTTGAACAGCGTCGACGCCGACGCGAGCTCGGCGTTCAACTCCCGCAACCGTGCCTGCTGCCCCGCGTCCAGCCGCGCGCCCGCCCGCACGAACCGCAGCCGATACCGCTCCAGCAGCCGCACCTGCTCCGCGTCCAGCCCGAGCTCCCCGCGCCGCTCGTACAGCCCCTCGATCCGCTGGAAAAGCTCCCCGTCCAGCAGGATCGAATCCTCGTGCGCCGCCAGCCGAGGCGACACCTCCGCCTCGATCGCCTCGGTCCGCTCCGTCGAATCCGACGACGCCACATTGAAGAACACCCGCGACACCCGCCCCAGCAACTGCCCCGACAGCTCCAGCGCCTCAACGGTATTCGCGAAGGTCACCTCCCCCTCGCCTGCCGTGATCCCCGCGACCTCGGTCAGCTGCTCCGCCATCCCCCGCTCGAACGCGGGCAAGTAATGCTCGTCCCCGATCTCCGCGAACTCCGGAAGCTCATACGGCAGCGCACTGCGCTCAAAGAAGGGATTCCTCGACATACGCGCCACCCTACGTACTGCCCACCCCCACCGCCCATCCGTAAGTAGTCGACCAGCAGAAATACCGGAAACTACGGATTCCACACGGGCGCTGACACCGCACTATGGATAGCAGCAAGTACTTGGCAACACCGTCACCCCCATTCGGCGGAATCGCCCGACAGATCTCGCCAATGACGTCGAGATCAGGCTCGAAGAAGCGCCGCAGTCGTTCAGATCAACCGAATGGGGTTGTCACATCCTCCGCTCACCCTCCTGGTCAGGCTTCCAGTCTGGCTCGGATGGTGGCGAGGCGTTCCCGGAGTTCGGATTCGTCGATGACGCCGCGGACCACCAGCGAGTGCGCCAAGGCGACGAGCTGGTTTTCCGGGTAGGGCAGGTCGGCGTAGAGGGTCGACGACAATGAGTCCTCTTCGTCGCGCCGCTCCTTGAAATCAGGGATGTTCGCCGCGCAGGCGGCGTTGTCCAGGGCGTCGCACATCCCGTCCAAGCTGGTCTTCCAGGGCGGCACCGGGTTGCTGACGCCGTATTTGGCGGCCATCCGGGGCCACACCTGGTTTCGTTCCACGATGCCCCGCAGCGACGAGATTTGTTCCGTGCTCACGATTGCCCGCTCCCTCAGTCGACTGGATGGATGGCCGCACGCGTATCGGTGATGACATTGCTCGTCACGCCCACCTTCGGCAGGGCGACACCGATCAAGCAATCGCGGGTGATGATGTCGGCAAGCTGGTCTTCGCTCCAATCGGCGGTTCCCTCCGGGCGCATCGGCATCACCATGAAACGGTGTTTCTGGTTGGAGTCCTGCACACGCACCGCGACACCCTCTGGCAGGTCGAGCCCGAATTCCGACAGCACTTGGCGCGGCCAGCGGACCATGCGCCGCCGGTAATTGGGCGTGCGATACCACTCGGGGGAATTGCCGAGAATCGGCCGCGGGTAGCACGAGCACAAGGCACAGACGATCACATTGTGCAGGTCCGGTGTGTCCTCGAGAATCTCGAATGCGGTGAAGTCACTGGGTGTTCCGAAACCGGTGGGTTCCAGCCAGTCCACGCCGACTTCCCGGCTGGCGGTCATCGGCTCCGCGAGAGCGAGCGCCTTGAACTCGGGGTCGAGCCACGCCCGAGCTACCAGGTGCGCGGCGGGAGCCGGCCCGATCTGCTCGGCGAACTCGGTGAAACGGCGATGCTCCTCGGCGGTGAAAATGCCTTTCTCGATACACAATTCGCGGAGTGCGATCTCCAGGACTTCGAAGTCCGTGATTTCGTCGACCATGGGCGCAACCGTGCGCACATGGTCGTGGTCGTGGTCGTGATCATGGCCGGTCATTCGATCCCTTTCAGCCAACGCTCGGGCAGCTCGGTTTGCAGGGTGTCGGTGCTCGTTCCGGTGTAGCCGTACCACAATTCGGCGAGATTGAACCGAACGACGTAGAACCACTCCGGTTTCGCGTCGGGACGGTCCCACGTTTCGTCCTCGGCCGCCGGGCTTTCATAAGCGACAGAAGCGATTTCACCTTTGGCGCCGCGGACGTACTCCGGCGTCCGCGTGTAGAACAGGGCAGGCAGTTCGCGCACGATCACGGCATCGCCGACACGGAACTTCGGTTCCCCGGCCTGGCCCGCGAATACCTGTGGATCGCCCTTGCCGACCGCCTCGACGTGGTGCTGATTGCGTTCGACCCGCGACCCGTCCCCTTCGAACTTCGGTCGAGCCTCGATAGGCCTGCCATCGAGGCCACCCGCATAACGGTCCTGAACCTCGATCATCCGCTCGCTCAACTCGCCGAGGCTGATGTGATGCTTCTCGACCAGGACGCGCGCGACAGCGAGCAGCCACCGAGCGTAGTACGGAATCCCCAGATAGATCGCGCGACCCACATCGACATTCCCCATCCGGCGCCGCTCCTCCGACAACCAGATTCCACGCCAGGCCAGCACCTCACAGATCACATACGTGTTGTGCTCCCACACCTCGTACTGCTTGTTCTCGTACTTCATCGGCGCACACGGCTCACCGCCCACATCGTGAACGGTCTTCATATAGGCCGCGAAGTGCTCGTGATCCATGAGATCGGGAGTCGGCGCGTCCGGAGTCTCGGGATACGAGGATTTGAGGCGAGCGACCAAATCCAGCTGGTCTGCCCGCTGGGCGGCACTGCTCATGACGGCTCCCTTCCTCGGCGGATAGCAAACCAAGGCCAAATCCGGGCCGCACCACATCAGGTGTTAAGGAGATCAGAGCTGAGACACGAAGACCCAGGTGCGCTTCCGACCTGGACCTAGGGACATCATCCTACAGCTGCTCGCTACCCGCCTACCGCGCTCACCGCGGCCGATAGTTCGCGCGGACCGCCGGTCGAGCATCTACAGCTACCCTCGGATATCCGCCTTGCCGAGAGCATGCTCCGCCGCATCGATCCGCCGCGCACCTTGGAGTCCATCCTGACCGAGAACTTGAATGCGTTCGCGCACACCACGACCGAGGCCCTCCGATGACGGCCGGCATCGACACCCCCGACCCTCGCGGCCGCACCGGCCTGGACCGGCACGGCCGCGACCTGACCGGAAACCCGCGGGTCCGGATCCGCGATGTCGACGTGCTGTCCTGCAACTGGTACGTCCTGCGCAACACCACCTTCGACTACCAGCACAGCGACGGCCACTGGACCCGCGAACAGCGCGAAACCTACGACCGGGGCAATGGGGCGACCATCCTGCTCTACAACACCGCCCTCGAAACCGTCCTGCTGACCTGCCAATTCCGCCTGCCCGCCTACGTCAACGGCCACCCGGACGGCATGCTCCTCGAGACCGCCGCCGGCCTCCTCGACGGCGACACTCCCGAACAGGCGATCCGCCGCGAGGCCCAGGAAGAAACCGGACACCGCATCGGCGCCGTCGAACCGGTCTTCGAGGTCTACATGAGCCCCGGCTCCGTCACCGAACGACTCCACTTCTTCGCCGCCCCCTACGACCGAGCCGACCACCTCGCGGACAGCCACGGAGTCGCCGCGGAAGGCGAAGACATCACCACCGTGGAAATCCCATTCCCCCGTGCGCTCGCCATGATCCGCACCGGCGAGATCGCCGACGCCAAAACGATCATGCTCCTGCAATGGGCCGCCCTCGACGGCCCCTTCCGCCGGCACTAGCCGCGCCTCGGGTCGAAGACCATGTCGGCCGCACCGATTACTTTTTCCGTGCGACCCCGTCTGCACCCACGACCCCGGTTACCGCAAGGAAGAAGGACAGCCATGACCACCGGAAAAGACCTCGTACTCACCCACGTCGCCGTCCTGGTCGGCGACCAGCAGCAAGCCCTGGAGTTCTACCGCGACGTGATCGGCCTCGAGGTCCGCCAGGACATGCCGTTCTTCGGCGACGTCCGCTGGCTCACCCTCGGTCCCGCCACCCAGCCCGGCATCGAGTTCCTCCTCGAAACCCCCACCATGAACCCCAACGAGGCCGCCGTCCAAGCCAACCGCGCCCGCCTGGAAAGCCGAGCCATGGGCACCCTCATCTTCGTCACTGAAGACGTCGACGCCACCTTCGCACGCCTCGAAGCCGCCGGCGTCCCCGTCGAACAGCCCCTCATCGACCAGCCCTACGGCATGCGCGACTGCGGCTTCGCCGACCCCTGGGGCAACCACCTCCGCTTCTCCCAGCCCCAGGGCTGACCTGCTCGAGGACACAACGGGACCCTTGCATTTCCCTGCCACACGGGCCCCTTCGGAATGCCGGAGCCCATCCGTCGAAACGGATGGGCTCCCGAGATCGCTTGCGACGCACGGACTTATAGGGCTAACCGCGCCGGTGCGGTCCGCGATGGTCACGCGAGACGTGTCTCGCACGGACTGCACCGTGATCCACATGGATCAGCTCGCCTGTGGCCCTGGAGTTCATCAAAACTCATTCAAAATGCACCCGAAATGTCGCTATTCCGCAGCAACCCCGGGAAATTAGCTGGTCCTCCTTCATAATCTCGTATCCCTCCCAAGACCTTTCAGGGACCTCAATACACATCTGCCATTAGACGCCGGTCGCCATAATGGGTATACGACGACCAACGTCCTCACGGAACAGGACCGGCGAGTCTGCAGAAAATATCTGCCACGACGTCGGGTAGATGTGGCGGTGACCATGCAAGGCCACACCCTCGGCCGACCGCAGTGACCAGTACACAATCGGAGGGATGCGGATCATGTTCGTCGACAAATCGCTCAAACCACTGGGCGCAATTCTCCTGTCCGGCACATTGGTAATCGGCTGTGCAGCGAGTGCGGCGGGGGCGCCCAGTGGACCCGATCTGGAGAGGTCGATCGTCCTGCTCGAGACGAGCTGGGACGGATATATATTCGTGCCGCCGAAATACGATCAGGATGGCGTGGGGTTCACGAAGGAAGTGAAGGCGGCTTCGACTTGCACCGGCTGGTTCGTCGGCAAGACCGGCCAGATGATGACGGCCGGTCACTGTGTCGATCCGGCGGAGGGCAAGAAGGCCCTGTTGCAGAATTTTCTCTCGTCCAAGGGCAGATCCGACCTGCTGGAAACCGCCCTCATGAATTGGAAGGTGGAGGGGACCACGCAAGGGGCGCCGGTGGACCGCGCGGTGAAGGCGATTCAGCCGCCAGCGGTGAACGGCGCCGTGCTCACGACCGCCACCACCCTTCAGATCGTCGACTTCCGGTCGTTCGAGCAAGGGGATCTGGCCTTGCTGAAGGCGTCGGGCTTGTCGAAGGACACACCGGCACTGTCGATCGCCGATGTGACTCCGCAGGTCGGCAGCCAGCTGACCTCCATCGGGTTCCCCGGTAGCGTGTTGAACTTCGCCGATCCCAGCCGGATCCCCCACGCGTCGTTCAAGTCCGGCACGGTGTCGAGCCAGCAGGTTTCACCTCAGGGAGTATCGGTCCTCGAGGTGAGCACCGACATGTCCGGCGGCATGTCGGGCGGCCCGACCGTGAACAGTGATGGTCAGGTCGTGGGAATCAACAGCTTCGGTGTCCTGAATCCCAGTACCGGCGCGGAGATGGCCGGAACGAACTTCATCACCGAAACCAAGGATCTGCGGACCTTCCTGGATTCACACGACGTACCACTCGCTCAATCCGCGTCGAAGAGCAGCTTCCCGGTCCTTCCCGTGATCGCTGGAGTGGTAGTGGCCGCCTTGGTCATCGCCGGCGCGACCGCGGCCCTGTTGTTCCGGCGCCGGAGGACCGCGATGACGGCTCCCGCACCGGCCGGCGAAGCCGCCGCCACGGGTTGGGCTTCTCCTGCCGGTCTCCGAGACGACCCGGTTGCCGGACCGGAGACAACTCACGCACAGCCGATGTCGCATCCGACGCCGGTCACCGTCGGGTCGGCCGAACCGAATCCCGCTGAGGACCACGAGCCGTCGACCACAGACGACCCGGATACCGAGACGCACTACTGCTCCAATTGCGGATTCGAACACCACCCAGGGGAGAAATTCTGCCCACGCTGCGGACACGCCGCCGGCTGAACCTCGGGGCCCCGCACGTCACCGCCACGGGAATCCCGTTCGGCGGCAGGCTCTTTCACGATCGGGTAGAGCCTTTCCCGGTCTCCGCGCCTGCGACAGATACGCCGCGGCGCGACGCGACAAGGAGGAGAACGACAGTGGCCCGATGTCCGGAAAACGCTCGGCCAGCTGTCACTGCCCCACGTGTGCCCCATGCCCGATGCCGGTGAGCGGATATCAACAGGCGAACTTCGCAGCGGCCTGCGCGGTGACCGGGGTGAAGAGGTTGATCAGGTTGCCGTCGGGATCACGCAACAGCAACGACCGGTTCCCCCACGGCATCGTCGTGGGCTCGTTGACGAAATCCTCGACCGTATCTCGCAACCGCCGGTAATCGGCATCGACATCGGGGACCAGGAATTCGATGATCGCCGTGTGATTGTCGGCTGGGTGCGCGCTGCCCGCAGCGAACAGCGCCACGGTGCGGGTGCTTCCGATCGCGAGGGTGCCGGCGGGTGTGACGATTTCAGCGAAATCCGGTGTAGCCCAGTTCGCTTCGACGCCGGTCACGTGGTGATAGAAGCTGACCAGCCGCTGGATGTCGTCAGTGATCAGACGGATCGAGACGAGCTTCATTGTGTGCTCCTGCTGTCGGATGAGGCGGAGGTTCCACCGCCGCACGCCACGGTAGAGCCGATACCGGACAGTTTCCGCCCGGTATAGATGCGAGAATTTCTCGATGACGCGCCCCACCGTCCGAGTGCTGGCCCTGCTCGAGCTGTTGCAGACCGGCGGTACTCATACCGTCGGCGAACTCGCCGGACGGCTCGGCGTCGACGAACGCACCGTCAGGCGATACGTCACACATCTCACCGACCTGGATATCCCGGTCCGATCGGTGCGGGGCCGCTACGGGGGATACCGGCTCGCTCCCGGATACCGAATGCCACCGCTGATGCTGACCGACGACGAGGCGGTGGCCGTATTACTCGGGCTCCTCACCAGCCGCGGCACCGACCGGCCGACAGCGGCCACCCGCGCAGCCGACAGCGCGACGGCCAAACTCCGCCGCGTCCTCCCCCCACGTCTGAGGGCCCGGCTGGGCGCATTGATCAACACCGTCGAATTCACCGTCGACGCGGGCCCGGAGGTGGCTGTCGAGACCGCCGTCCTGCTCCGGCTCGCCGAAGCCACCCGCGAGCACCGACCGGTCGTAATCGGGTACACCGACCGAAACGGGCGGTCCAGCCGACGGACCGTGCACCCCTACGGACTCGTCGACCACTCCGGCCGGTGGTATCTGACAGGGATGGACAGCAACAGCGACGAACTACGCCAGTTCCGGCTGGACCGCATCACCGCGGTGAGCACACAGCCCGGAACGTTCGCTCCGCCCACCGAATTCGAGCCAGCCGCTCATCTGCTGTCCGCATTAGCCAACGCGCCCTATCGGCACGAGGTATCAGTCCGAGTCCAGGGCACACTCACCCAGGTCCGCCCGCTGCTCCCTGCGACGATCGCGACCGTGCATGAGATCGACTCGCAGCCCGCTGACACCAACCCATGGGTCCGGATCCGAATCCGCGCCGAACGACTCGACTGGATTCCCGCCGTGCTCGCCGGTTTGAACCGCCCGTTCATCATCGAGCACCCCGACACACTCAACGACGCCGTACGCGCCCTGGCCAGCCGACTCACCGCGGCCGCCGACGGCCGATACCAAACCCGTGGATAGCAGCCCGGACGCTCGACAATGCCGCGTACCGGGTGTCCCTCCGATGGGGTTCTTGGATTGCTGGTGTATCGCCTCGGCAGACAGGGACCCCATAGTCACGGTTGAAATCCAGCAGCCCGGTCTGTGCCTTTCCGGCAAGGGCGGTACATCGTGCAGCGTGCCTGACTAGGGCGTCACCATCTGCATACGGACGAGGGATCTGATCCTGCATGCCGAACTCATTCATCGATCGATCGAAATTCCAGCGGCTGGTGTCGTCCGGCGCGGGCAGCACTCTGCGCACACAATCACACACCGCCCGCCAGCGACGCACAGTCGAAGCCCTTCTGGTTTCATCCGCCATAACCACATACCGACTCGGGATGGACAAGAGTTCTCGCCCCACGTCCTCCTGGGCGCAATGCGGGGCGCGACCCTCGCATCAGCCTGGACACTCGGGTCGCGTGCTGCGCCGACACCTCAGCACACACCAATACCCCGGCCTCGCATAACCCCGCCGTATCCGATCGAGGCCGACCGACAGCGAAGTCGTCACCGTGACCGAGCCGCATGTCACCGACTTCTGCGTTCGAAAAACGATGGTCAGCGGCCGGTGGATCGCGGGTCAGCTGGACTCGGGGATCAGGATGATGTGTACAGCCGCTTGCCGCTTGCCACTACCCAGGGGTTGGCTCTGCAGGCTTCGGCGATCGTGTCGACGGTGAACAGGCCGGTGGGACCGCAGACCTCGAAGAGGCGGTTCACGCATCGTGGTCCGACGACCACGCACAGCGCACGGCAGTGCCGGCGGGCGTGGTCGTCGGCGTCGAGGAGGGCCCGCAGCCCCGACAGGCCGAGGAAGGTCAGCCTCGACAGGTCCACCACAACCAGCCGGGCGCTGGTGGCGATCCCATATCGGAGGTGTTCGCGTAGTTCGCCGGCGGTGGTGTAGTCGATCTCTCCGGTGACGGTGAGGATCGCGATCGACGGCGACGGCCTGCTGCGGGTGACGTGCATCAAGGTGCGCGACTGGATCGGCTCGGCTCCCGCTGGCCCACGGATGGTGATGAATGAATCTGGCATCAGGATCAGATCCCTTGTCCGACTGCAGGTGACACCCCACCCGGGGGTCACCGCAACGTGCCGCAAAAGGCACAGGCTGGGCTGCTGTTTCAACCGTGATCATCATATTCTCCGGCACTCCCCCTGGCTCGCCGAAGAGACACTCCTGCAACCCGCCCACCCGTACGCCGCCAGCGCAGGAGGTACAGCCGCGGGCGCGCTCACCGCGTGAACCCCCGCCCGGCCCAGGGAACGGGCGGGCAATCTCCAAAGCAGTCACCAGGACGTGGCCCGACCTGATAACCGCTGATCATCGTAGGTGCACCAATACGACTGGCCAGAGCACCACGCCCACTCGATTACAGACAGAGCTCGGCATCCGCCTCGGACTACATGTCGCCAGGCCTACCTGTTCGGAAAACGATTGTCAGTGGATTCGTTCGCCTGAACGCCAGGCATGCCGGCCTGGACCTTCACCACGGGCGGGTGCGGTCGCGGTGAGCGGCTCCATCCACGCCGGCAGGTCGAGGTTCAGGCGCGGGATCTCCTCGGTGGGTTGGTCGAGTTCGCGGTACAGCTGGCGTAGGAACGCTTCCAGGCTGCCGTAGCGGCCCAGGATCTCGCTCAGTAGCTGTACCGCGCTCGCACTGTCCACGGCCTGTGGCATGGCTCCCTTTCTCGCTGATGTTCCGGGCGCGGCCGCAAGCGTCGGCGACGACCGCGAAGAAGCAGGTGCAGTGCCATCGGCGGGCGGAGGGTTCGCGGTGATGTGGGTATCGCGCCCGCCGATGGGGACTGCCGTGTACAGCGCCGGCGCGCCGGTTGCAGCCGGAGCCGGGAAGGCCGCCGGGGCGGGCGGCCCGGAATCATCCGAGCACGAACAACGCTCCAGCACCCGCAGACAGGGCTGGTTCGTCAGCCGCGGTTCGGTCTCGTGATCGGATGCCCGCCGACAGGCTTCCCATGCCTCGACTCCACCAAACCCGTTGTGCTGAAGCGGATATCGTCAGCCCTTTTTGCGGCGTATGCGCCGTTCGGGAACCGGGCGGCCCGCGCGATCGGAGTGCCAGCGGCTGATGTCGTCCGGCGCGGCCAGCAGCCTGCACACGCAGTCACGCACCGCCCGCCAGCGACGCGCGGCCGCAGCTCTTCTGGTTTCAGCAGCCATGGCCACATCCCCGCTCGGGATGGACAAGGGCCTCGCCCCAGCGTCCCTCAGTGCACGAGGGGCGCGACCCTCGTTTTCCGAACGCGTCGGATCGGAGCAGGAGGGGCCATGTCAGCTGCTGTGTGGCGGGGTTCCTTCTCCGGGCGGAGTACTCATGTCGGGGGCTCTGGCGATGGCCGGAGTGGTCGGGATGCGTTCGTGCACCGTCAGCAGCAGGTGGTCGAAGCTGGTCCTGACCGTCGAGTCTGCCGCCGGCATCTCGCCCAGCTCGGCGAGCAGTTGCTGGGCCAGGTCGCGCAGGTTGGTGTTGGTTTCCTGCGAGCGCCATCGCAGCAGGGCGAATGCCTGCTCGGCGTCGATGCCGTAGACGCGCATCAACACGCCTTTGGTCTGCTCGACGGCGGCGCGGGCATCGACTATCCCGGGCAGCCTCGCGTCGAGAGCGTGCTGTTCGGCAGCCTCGATCACCCCGGAGAGCTCGATGTAGAAGCCGCTGGTGCCTACCGGGCGGCCGTCATCGTCGAGGATGCGGTCGGCGACCACCATCACCTGATGCTCGACCCCGCGGGTGTCGATGAACCGGTGACGGCTCGAGAACGGTTCGCCTTCGGTGATCGACCGGGCAATGATCTCGGCGACCTGGGCGCGGTCGTCGGGATGCTTGTGCGCCAGCAGCAGATCGGTGGTCGGCTCGACCTCTCCCGGGGTGTAGCCGTGCATGCGATACACCTCTGGTGACCAGTCCCAGCGGCGGGTGGCGAACCAGAACCGGAAGCTGCCCGTGCGCGCACCTGCCGCCACCGCCGGTTCCGACTCCCGCGCGGGTGTTCCTGCTGGAGATTCCCCAGAAGTGCTCACCATCCGATTATCAGACCTGCACCCGACTCAGCGGTAGGCCGTCCTGGGCTGATCGTTTTCCGAACAGACGAAACCCCCACGGACTGCAGCCCATGGGGGTGATGAACGCCGAATCAGTCGTCGCTGAGGTTGTCCGCAGACGACGCAATCTCGTTGGCGGCGGTGCTCATACCGACTACAGCCGCTCGATTTCGGCCCGTAGGGCCGAGTACTCCGCCAGCAGGATTGGGGTGTGGGAGCTATCAGAGGAAGTGCCCGAACCGGCGGTGGTCACGAGCGATCCGAGTCTTGTTGCACGAAGACGGCGAGGAGGAACCCAACCAGCGACATGCCGCCATTGTCGCAGATCAGAGGGTCAACGCAGATCGTTTCGAAACCTGTCCCCACGCGATCCATCTATACCGCGACGCCAGCGACCGGTGATGGTGCCATGTGTTGCGATCTTGGCGACGATGCTCGAAATTCTATCTGCCACAAAGGAGGCCAGTACGACCTCAACCGCCGGATGCCGCGTGTCGCAGTCCAAGGAGACGAGCCGATCCTCGTGTGGTGACCCCGTTACGGGGAGGGCGTTTGAGGTCACGTCTATTCCGCCCGTACTGCCCGGATCAGGGAGTCGGCTTGCACCCCGGCCGGTAAGGCTTCGCCTCCGGCGTGTACGTCGGCTCCGGCGTGTAAGGCTTCACCTCCGGCTGGTACGGCTCCGGCTGCTTGTACTCCGGGGTCGACTCCGGAACATACGGCTTCACCTCCGGCTCCAGGATCGGCGGCGCGGCTGTGGCAGGCGGGGTAGGCGTCGAGGAGGGTCTCGCGACGGCCGCTGCAGTGACCGGCGTGACCGGATGGTTGAGGTGTCATGTGGCCGAGGCCGTGTAGGCCGCGAGGATATAGTCCGGATGCCGATCGAGTTTGGTGCTGGGTTGTAGTGCATCGTCGTACGCAGGTCTGGGTAGCTGGCGGCGATTTGGGCATCACGCGGATGCCATCTGCCGTTGCCGCGAATTGCCATGGCAACTCGAAGTGCCGGCTGTTTATGGCCGGCACTCCGATTCACCGATGGCGGATGATTGTCCGGTCATCGCTTGAAGGCGTCCTTGACCTTCTCTCCTGCCGACTTCAGGTCGGACTTGACCTGCTTGTTCCGTCCTTTCTGCTCGCGCTTGGGGTTGTTTGTCATTTGGCCGGCCTTCTCCTTGACCTTGCCGCCGAGTGCTTGGGCTTTGTTCTTGGCCTTATCCGTAGTACTCACAGCTTCCTCCTTTCCATTGGGGGCTCGCCTGGCCGCGGTTGATCTCGAATGCGACACTTCTGCGGCAGCCCACATATGATCGCACTACCCACAGCGACGGTGAGAAAACCTCTATGTCGTATTCATTCGTGGCGTTCTCGGTCGGGGCAGGTCGTGACTGTGACGTGGTGGTCATCAAATCCAGACACGCGATTCAGGCGTCAATAGTAGTGTCGGCGACCGCCGACAGCGCGGCCTGTTGCCCCCAAAAGCAGTAATGCGAGGCCAATAACGAGGACCACGATTCCGATCGTCCAGAGGATCGGGATGCCGAATATGAATCCGGCGATAAGGAGGATGATTCCGAGAATGATCATGGTTACTACCTGGTTTCGCTGTTCCGCTCGAAGGGCTTGAGAAGCCCTCCGATGCTGATGCTGGTATCGATCATGCGCACAATGCCGTGTCAGTGCACACTCGGCTACGGCCGGGGAATAACAAAGCACGAGTTTCAACCGGTACGATGAGTCGGCCGTCATGCAGCGGATACCCTCAGGTTGGCGACTCAATCCGTGCGTCCGATTGCCAATCGTAACCGGCTTTCCGCAATGTCTTCGCGAGTCAGTGAAAATGCAGCCGGCAACCGTGTGCACAGCGTGTCCGCGCGATCTTTGTCGCCCATCCAGGTCACTTGAAAGAGCGATCTGCCGGGTCGGGTAGAAGTGGACCGAGGGGGCCGAGGTCGATATTGAGATCTTCGGGAGTGAGTCCGAAGTGATCGCGTAGTTCGTCCATGCGTTGTTCGAGCAGCATCAGGGTGGATCCGATGCGTTCGATCTGGGCATCGGTGAGATCGCCTGCGTCGACGCGGCGTAGCGCCTGCCGTTCCATCAGTTGCCGCAATAGTTCCACCAAGGTGAGCACGAGAGTGACCAGCCCGCGCTCGACCGTTTCCGGGTCGGTGTCGATTCGTGGTGGGATGCCGCTGAATTCAGTCATGGCCGGGCGGCTCTTCCTGTGCATCGCGCGGTGCGGAATCTAGCGGCCGATACAGGCCGGTGATGGAGGAGACGAGAGCTCGTAAGGAGATCTGAACCAGATCGACGTCGGCGATGGCGAGTTTGATGTCGCCGGAGATGACGACGCCACCTGCCAATACTCGGTCCAGTAGGTCGACCAGGGCGACACGGCGCTCGGTGCCGCCGCCGCCAGCGTCGGCCCGAATCATGTCGGTTCTCGTGTGACGCCGGCGAACGAATACGGCGGCCAGGGGCCGGTTAGTTCGAGTCGGATGCCGGGAAATTCGGTGCCGAGTGTCGTGACAGCCGTGGCGAACTCGTCGGTGTGGTCGTCGTCCACGAGGTATGTCCCGTTGAGCACCATCCAGTCCCGGCGGCCGCTCACCGCCGGGTCTGTCAGGGGCTGACGTCGTCCCGCCGCCGCCTGGCGAACCAACCGCGTATGAATTTCCTCGGCGCGCTCTGCCGCTTCGCGTTCTACGCTCTGCTGCGCGGACAGTTGTGCGCGACGCCGCGCCAAGTATGCGGCCCCCTGGCTCAGATTGCTGACCTCATCCGCGGACCTGGCCTCCGCCACGGCAGCGGTTAGGGCAGCACGATCGCCATATGCTTTCACACCCCACTCGGTACGGCCGCTGACCAACTTCAGGACGGCGTCGAAGTCAGCGTGCCGCTCATCGAGCAGCTCACGCACGCGGTTGTCGTCGTGGAAGACGGTCGCCAGCCGGAGTGGGAGGGCCGAGCCTCGGCTCACCATGGCGGATACAACCGCGTCGTGTGCCCGTGCTGTCGCCTCGAGCCAGTCGAGATCCTCGAAGTTTCGCCGTAATGGTTGCTCCCCGAACACGTCCAGCGGCACCGAGCCGACGACTGCGGCCAAGTCGCCAGAGACAACCGTACGTAGTGGTTCGCCGGCGACTCCGGTCAGTGTGCCCAGTTCCACTGCGCCGTCGCGGCGGGGAGCCACCACGTACAGCCAGACTGCGAGATCAGCGGTCACGATCGTCCCTTATCCGCTCGCGGCCGCGTTCGATGGGTTGCCGGCGTTCATTTGCCGCCTCCAGCTCGGCGATCCGGTCTCGGAGTTCCCGATTCTCGAGTTCGAGATCCGGTTCCTTCCGCTCCAGCGCATGGGCCTTGCTGTTGAGCCAGGGGTCGGTCTCCCACCAGTCGATGCCCACCGCCCTGGCCGTCTCCAGGGATGCGATCACCAATCGCAGTTTGATGGTGAGCAGTTCGATGTCGAGGAGGTTGATTTGGATGTCGCCTGCGATCACCAGACCCTTGTCGAGGACTCGCTCGAGAATGTCGGCAAGGTTGGTGGACTGGTGCCCGCCCCCGTAGGGCTGGGGTGCGTAGGAGCCGCCTCCGACGACCGTCATCGCTGATTCCCAGCGTCGATGTCGGTGCTGCCGCGGCTGTAGCGTTTGATTCTGCGGCTGGCCAGCAGATTCTCGTCGAAATCGATCTCCACCTCGTAGAGCGCCATGATGTCCGCCGAAGGGGGGATGCGGCGATCTTCCAGTGCCTCGATCTCCACCAGCCAACCATCCTCGATCGGTTCCACGCGCGTGATGCCCTGTATGTCGTTGGAAGTCAGCTCTGTGAGGCGTTGGATGGCCACCGCGGCGGCTTGCGCCGCGGTCAGATCCATGTGTTCATTCGATGCCGAGTGAGCATTGTCGGAATCGTTGGAAGTGGTGTCGCGGGCCACGTGAGTCACTCCTTCCGGTCGATGGGGCCTGCCTCGGAGCCGGTCATGCGATCCAGGGCCGCTTGCTGCGCTTGCTCGGCCTCTTCTGCGGACAAGTCACCGCTCGCTGCGGCGCGATCGATCTCCTCGAGTTCGCTCCGTAGTGCCGCAGGATCGTGTAGCTGCCGTTCGACCTGGTCCTGGATCAGTTCACCCACCCAGATCACACCGCGCACCGGCGCGAGGGGCAGTGAGAATATCGATGAGAGCAGACCCATGTCTCAGTCCTCGGGAGCTCGTTTCGTGACGAAGTCGTAGGCCGCCATCGGTCCGAGCAAGTCCAACTCCACCCGGCCGTCCCAGTCCTCGATGAGCCGGCGCACCGTCTCTTCCAGCTCATCTCGCCGGGCCGATTCGACCAGTACCGCGACGTGGACGGCGTCCTCTTCATGGCTGGGTTCGCGCTGGTTGACCAGTGCTTCGAGTTTCCCGAGTTCGGAAACCACCTTTGTGGTGTCCTCGGCTCGCTTGGCCTCGATGGCCTGATTGATCAGCTCGCCCAGCGCAATTCGCGTATCGCGGGTCGCGTCCTCGGGCTTGTCGCGGATCTCGTCTTTCAGTCGAGAGGCCTCGGCATTCTCCTCGAGGAGTTCGCGCAAGATCGCGTCTTCGACGTAGCGCCCTCTGATCACGAACTGGACCCGGCCCTCGAGTTCCTCCAGGGCGGCGCGGAATTCGTCCTCGTTCGCTTCGAGCAGTTCGTTTTCCACCGCATCGGTGTCGGTCATGACCGCACCGAACCGCAGCGGCAGCACCGGACTGACCGCGGCCGATCCGTCCAATAGTTTCTCGTGGGCGGTGAGGTCTGCGGGTGTGCCCAACGCTCGGTCGGACTCGAGCGTGCTGACCAAGGCAGCGACCGTGCCGTGCCGTACCACCGTGACTTCACTGGGCGGATCGCCGACACCGGTGGCGTGTGGTTCGGTCTCGACGTCTGCAGGCACAATGCCGTAGACGTATACAGCTGTCGATTCGGAAGCCATCACTCCTCCCCTCGCCTGGATGGCCTGCGCGCTGTCTGACGCTGGTTGTTCACATCGCCGAGGAAGTCTGCGACCTTCTCACCGGCCGCCTCGAGCGCCCCTTTCGTCTTGTGTTTCGAGGCGCCCTCGGTGACGTCGCCGACGATGTCGGTCAGGCCCTTCGGCTCGCTGCTCGAGATCTCGAGCCGGTTGACCGCTTCGGCGAAACGCAGATACGTGTCGACACTGGCCACCACGACGCGCGCGTCGATGGTCACCAGTTCGATACCGACCAGCGACACACGGGCGAACGCGTCGATGACCAGGCCTTTGTCGAGAATGGTGTCGACGACATCA
The DNA here is from genome assembly GCF_042732555.1 of Nocardia sp. NPDC059764. Classification (NCBI taxonomy): domain Bacteria; kingdom Bacillati; phylum Actinomycetota; class Actinomycetes; order Mycobacteriales; family Nocardiaceae; genus Nocardia; species Nocardia sp. NPDC059764. The sequence goes on along the minus strand of NZ_JBHWHH010000071.1, from coordinate 9,535 downwards.
GCCAGGCTGGAAGAGTTCGGCCGAGCCAACGTGCTGGTTGCACCGCCGCCGCCTGCGGGTTCGATAGTCATCTGTTTGCTCCTTCCGGCTCACGCGACCGGCGGGCCGCTGGACTCGCGCGGCGGGCGGCCGAACGACCGGGAGGCGGCTCCGGTTCTTCGTCCTCGGTCTCTTCCATTTCTTCATCTTCTTCATCGGCGCGATCCTCTTCGGATTCCCTACGCCGTGCGGTTTCGTCGTCTTCGACGACCTCGCTGTCGTGGATCTCGCCGTGCCAGCCCACGATGTCGTCGCTGTGCAGCACCGTTTCGGTCATGACATGCCGCTGGAACTGCTTCAGTTCCAGCCGGCACCGGCGGCCTGCCGCGCGCCACAGATTGGCGGTCTTCTCGAATACTCCCTTCGGGTGGTAGACGAGCACCACGAGAATGCGGGTGAGGTCCGGCGTGATGTCGTGGAAGGTGACAGCACCGTCGATGTAGCCCTTGGAACCTTTGGAACGCCACACGATCCGCTCGAACGGAACCTGCTCGAGGATCGTGGACTCCCAGGTTCGTCTGGACCAGAACACTTTGCCGGTCCAACTGAGCTTCTCGTCGGAGACCTGTTTGACCTGCTCGAGTTTCTTCGTGAATTTCGGAAAGTCCGCGAACTGGGTCCACTGGTCATAGGCCAAATCGATCGGCACGCCGACATCGATGTGCTCGACGATATTGGTCAGCTTCAGCTTCGTCGTGCCGCCCTTGCCCTTGCCGCCGGTCAGCGACTCCTTGACAGCCTCGAAATTCTCCTTGACCGTGTGCCCGAGCTTGCTCACGCCTCCGCTCATCGCCGCCTTCAACGGCGACGCGCCTCCAGCCAACTTTTCCACGCCGGTCACGGCTGCCAGCAGATTGCCTCCGCCACCGTCTGCGTACTCGTTGAGGCGCTCCGAGGTTCGCGATGCCCGGTCCGACAACCCGGCTACCGCGCGTTCTGCCACGGTCCCGGCAAGGTTCTGCACAGATTGTTGCAGCACCCCCGTCGGGGTGGACGATCGAGCGGATTTCCCGGCCTTCGCCCCCGCACGGGTCGCGGTGTCCGCGATTTTGCCGACGGCGTCGGCAGCGAGCTTGCCGACTCCATCGGTCTTGTCGTGCATTGTCTTCGGCATCGATCTCATCTCCTCGTACGGCGCACGGGCGCTTCGTCGGCGTCGGCGCGACTACGCCGTCGCGTCGACGAGGCGGGCTGACGATCCGAAGATCCGGACCTACGAACCGGGGTTCGAGAGCCGGATTTACGCGCGCGGGTGGATCTCGGGCTACTCGACCGCGCCGCGGGCGTCTCCCTGTGCTCCTCGTCGTCGTGATCTGTTCCGGACTCGCTTCGGTCCTCGAGATCCTCGTCTTCGCCGGCGGTCGATTCCCCGGCGTCTGGGGAGGTATCCTCACCGTCCTGGTCTTCGTCTGAATCCGTTTCATGCGAACGGTCTCGGTCTGTGTCCGAGGCGGCGGTTGAGCCCTGCTGTAGCCGCGTGTTGAGCGCGTCGATACGGTTGCTCGCGGCAGTCACCGCGGCCGATCGGACCGCACCCACCAACTCGCCGCGAACCGTGTCGGTGAGCTCCGCCAGCTCAGGCGACGATTTGAGCAATGAAGTCCCCCGCTCCAGCACTTCGGCGGGCATCCCCGAGGACCGCTTCGCCATCGCCGCACCCGCCAGCGACAACGCAAAACGCATCTTGCGTGTGCGGCCGAGTATGTAGCCGATTCCCACACCTATCGCAATTCTTGTGCCACCTTTCATGGCTTACTCCTTGCTTGCTGCTTGCTTGCTCGACTCTTGCTGCACCGACACAGCTCCGGGTCGGTGAACACTCAATGAGTCTGTAGGCCAGTACGAAACGGCCTTACCGCGCGTATACCCAGCAACCCCCTCCCTACTCGGCCAGCATTCATGATGACCGGTACTCGCTTCCGGCTTACCGGTCACCGCAGTGGAACCGACCGGCAATCCAGCCATGGTGGCGGGGCTACCGATCACCGGAGGCCCGAGCATCGAAGTCGCGCTGACCGACGAGCAGATCACTGCGCTCACTGCGCTGGGTTTGCCCTATGGCGAATATCGCGTGCGGGGACGCTGTTGGACGACCAGGATCGACCCATGGGGCTACCTGAGCCCCTGCGTGTCCCAATGCGCTGGCTGCGACCCGCGGATGCGATCGACGACCGCACTCACCACGACCTCGACCCCTTGGACCGACCGAGCCTCGTCCGGTGTTCCGCGCGGGGCCCAGTGTGTCACTGAATCCCTCGAGCGGGCCTATCAGTCCGAGCAATCCGATGCCACTGCGCGATGTGCATCGACGGGTCCTACTGCGTCACACGGATATTGGACGTGACCGGTGTGGCAGGCCAGCTCGAGCTCTGCGCTCCTCGTTCGGCCGAACCGGCCGAGCGATAACGGTCGATCCGCCGCCTCCGCTCGCATTGGAGCAAGATCGCCCACCGGGCAACCGGCTGGGTTCATGAACTCGCCTGGATCCGCAGGGCCGCGCCGACGGGACGTGCCCCCGCCCGGCCTGCGGACGGATGTCAGGACCGGGCGGGGTTGTGCACATCTCAACCAGCAGGTACCCGACCATGGCCATGGCCATTGCCGGATGACCATCGATCATCGTAGGTGCGCGACTGTGCACAGGGCCCCACACCACGCCGCGACGGGTGTGAAACTCCGACATCGCCACCGCATCCCGCGTCCGGGGCCGGGTAGGGCGGACAGTTACTCGCCACGGTCAGAACGACTGTACGAAAGGGGCCGGACCGGCCGACGCGAGCTCACCGCGCGGGCCCCGCCCGGCCAGCGGAACCGAGACAGGACCGGGCGGGGATGTTCGCATCTCCACTGCGGTCGCCCGGCCGTGACTCGACCGGGTAACCGCTGATCATCGTAGGTGCACACGCGCGTACTGCCAGGTCACCACGCTGGACGGCAGAACTCCAGTGCTACAGCCACAGCTCGGTATCGGGCGGACTCGGTCCCCGCCCCGATTCCGATTCCTTCCCGGGGTGGGCCTGCAGTGCCAGCAGCCGCGTGCACCATGACAGGTAGGCGTATACACCCATCCCCGCGTACTCGGCGACATCGTTCAACGTGAGCCAGTCCTCCTCGACCACTATCACCACAACGTCCGTGCTCGCAGTGGTGACCACTGCTAGACCGGCCAGACATGCGGCCGACACGTCACGGCAGCCGCCGACGCTTCACGCGCGGGCTAAGAGTGCTCGATCAGCTGCTTGTAGCCCAAGAACTCCTCGAAGGAGACCTGCCCTTCGGCCCAGATGCGGTCTTCCTGGATACGGCGCCCGACGATGTCCCGCACTTCCGGGTCCTGGGCCATACCCCACACGAGCGCGTCATCGAAAGTGATGAAACCGTCGCAGTCGGTATCGATCTCGTCGAACTCCCGCCGGATGGCAATGAACTGCTGCTGGTCCATACCCGTTCTCCTTTGCCGGTTGGTTACCCCCGAACAGCAACGCCTTCGTTCGTCATCGATCCAGCACACAATCGTACGCGGAAAGTTTGCCAATACCCGGAAGGGAGCGATCCGCCAGGAACCTTGGCCCAGCATTTCGTGAGCGGGAGCGAACTCGCAGCACGAGATGTGAGATCTCGGGCCGCCAACAGAAAAGTAGCCAGTCAGAACGTTGTTCTGTTGGCTACCGCCGGATTTCGCGCCGGTAGCCCTCACAGGCCAGTTTGCACAACACCCCGCTTGGCGCTGGCCAGGTCACATCCGGTGAGCACAGCAAACTCGCCAACGATCCAGGGACCGGACCCGTGCAGACGGATGACTCGGCACAGCCCCCATCGTGAGCAGGTCCGGCATGTTCGGATGGCAATTCACGTCGGGGAGGTGCGTCAGGGGATATGCATCAGCTGTCGAGCAGAGCCGAACAGACTGTTGGCGAGCTTGATGACAGGAAGTCCCAGCGGGATCAGGAGGATAGTCGCGCACAACACCGCACCGAGAATCCACACCACGGCCGCGAGCAACCCGACTACCGTGCCGAGCACGGCCGTCACGATCCCCAACACCACATTGAGCAGGCCCTGTATCGCTCGCATGATCACCTTTCTGTTGTCCAGTCTGCTCCTTTTCCACGCACTCCGCTCTCCTCTGTCCCGTCCTTTCCCTCCACCGCCTTTGTCACCGCCTTCACCTGGGTACTCAGCTCAGCTGGATATGGGGAGATAGCCCAATGACCACGGCTCGCGACATCATGCGCCCCGGCGCGGGCGAGGGTCTAGCTTGGTGTTGGATCGACAACGGATCCTGCTACCGTCCCACCGCTGGGCGGCAGCGCTGGAATGCACTGGGACGGTTCACAAGCGGACCCGCCCCTACACGCCGCGGACAAACGGGAAGGTCGAGCGGTTCAACGGCACACTGGCCCGGGAATGGGCCTACGTCCGGAATCGTCAGCTGCGCTCCGCACCGTCGCCGAACGCCATGCCCGAACTCAGACTCCACCGGTCCACCCCCGGCTCCTGGAACGATCGGCGTAGGTCATCAGCACCGATCGGGGCGCGGATCGATCCGGGCCGATCAACCGGCCAGCGGTCAGCAGCGCGAACAGCGTGCTACTCGACCAGGCGGTCATCTCGAACGGCACGAAGGCACCCAGAAGATCGACGACCACCGGATGGACAAGCACCTGGCCCCAAGGGTGGGGCACGGTGTTGCTGACCGAAATCACCCAGCCCGATTGACCTGACCCCCTGAATTCGGTCCGAGGAATGTGAGAGCCTTGCGGCCCACGAAGTGGGCAGGAAGGCTCGAAGGCCATGGCGACTCGCAAGAGGCGCACCCCTGAACAGGTCGCACGCAAACTCGGAGAGGCTGATCGGCTGCTGGGCGAGGGCAAAGACATCGCCGACGTCTCCACACCGAGTGCCGCTGTAATCAGCATCACATCTGGGTGTGCGCGAATCACCCTGGGGCAGTGGGTAACCCCCGCCTCAGGGGGTTCTCATTCGTAGCCGGCGATGGCGCTGATGCGGACAGCCATGTTGCCCGAGGGCTGGGCGTTGTCGAGCATCATCTGGTGGAACTTGCCGATGTCGGTGAAGTCGCCGACCACGCTCAGGCAGGGGTCCAGGTAGCCCTTGGTGACCAGGCGGGTGGTTTCGCGGCATTGGCGGGTGTTCGCGAAATGTGAACCCTGTAGGCGTTTCTGTCGCATCCAGAGGTATCTCAGGTCGATGTCGCCGTGGTAGCCGGTGGTGCCGCCGCAGATCACCACCATGCCCGCCGCGTCGCAGAGGTAGATCGAGGTCGGGATGGTGCCCTGGCCGGTGTGCTCGAGCACGATCTTCGGGGCGCGGCGGTCGCCCAGCTGTTCGTGGAAACGCGTCCCGAAGCGGCGGACCTCGGCCCGCCATGGCTCGAACTCGCGATCGTCGCCGATATCGGGCAGCCGGCCCCAGTGGTCGAACTCGGTGCGGTCGATGACGCCTTGCGCCCCCAGTTTCCGGCAGTGATCGGCCCGGGCGGCGCTCGAGACGACCGCGATCGGTTCACCGCCCAGTACCCGGGCGATCTGGATGGCCATCGAGCCCAGTCCGCCCGCCCCGCCCCAGATGAGCACCGGGTCGCCCGGGCGCACGATATTGGGCTGCCAGCCGGTCAACTGCCGGTAGGCGGTGGCACCGGTCAGAATGTAAGCGGCCGCCTCGGCCCAGCCCAGCCGCTCGGGTTTTGGCAGGCACTGGAACTCCTTGGCCAGGGCGAACTGCGCGAACGAGCCGTAATTGGTTTCGTAGCCCCAGGCTCGGACCGTGCTCGAGGTGATCGGGTCGGCGCCGCCGCGGATATCGGGCGCGGTTTCGTCCCACAGGCACGAAGAGACGACCACGTGATCGCCGACCCGCACATCGCGCACCCCGTCGCCGACGGCCCACACGATTCCCGAACCTTCCGAGCCGCCGATGTGGAAGTCCTCGGGTTCGCCTGCGCGGCGGCGAAATTCGATGATGTCCAAGGGCGTACCCAGCGCCGCCCAGACATTGTTGTAATTGATGCCCGCCGCCATCATGTAGATCAGCACCTCGCCGCGTCCGACGGGCGGCACGTCGATGATCTCGGTGGCGAACGCGGTGTCCGGGCGGCCGTATCGCTCGCTCCGGATGACCGAGGCGTACATCTTTTCCGGCACCACGCCGGTGGGCGGCAGTTCGTCGAGTTCGTACAGCGTCTTCACAGCGGCCGCTTCGCCGAGAAGTAGGCGATCGATCCCGAGGCTTTCACCTCGACGTCGACGAGTCCGCAGTCGGTCAGCCAGGACTCGATCTCCCCGACCGTGCCGACGGCCCCCATCGCGCCTTCGCTCTGCCAGGATCGAATGATCCGATCCCGCCGCGCGCCGGTCAGTACGACGGCACTGCCGCGCATCGTCCCGCCAGGCTTCAACGCCGTCCCCATGGCCTTCAACGCACCCGCGGGATCCGGAAAACAGTGCAGCCCCATATAACTGGTGCAGAGGTCGAACTCGCTGTCGAATGGCAGAGACACGACGTCACATTCGAGGAGTTCCAGGTTCTTCCAGCCGTACCTCGCGCCGACCTGCGCCGCCCGGGCCAGCATCCCCGAGGAGACATCCACTCCGACGTACCGGGCGGGCGCACTGCCCTCCAGTTCGCGCAGCAGCGTGCCGCCCCCACACGGCACATCGAGCATCGCCGCACCCGCGGCCACCGCTCGCAGCTTCTTCACATCCGAGTACATCCGGGTGTAATTCGAGCCGAAGGCCATGAACGTGTAGAGGATCGCCGACCAGCGACGTCCCGCCACGCGGTCCCAACGCTGCGGGCGCGGACCGTCCTCCTGCCACATTTCAGTTACGCCAGCCACGTGTTACGTCCTCCGTCATTGGTTCTGGTTGTTGTGCGGCCCCGGCCGCACCGGCAGCGCCACGAGTCCCCGGGTGATGACGCTCGATTGCCAGCGCAAGTCCGCGGCCGTCCCGTCGAGGGTCATCTCCGGATACGCCTCGACGAGACTCGTGAGCGCGATCTGCACTTCCTTGCGGGCCAACGCCGCGCCCACGCACCGATGGATGCCGTATCCGAACGCGATATGCCGGTTGTCCAGGCGGCCGAGGTCGACCGCGTCCGGGTCCTTGAAGGCCCGCGGGCAGCGATTGGCACTCGCGAGCGCGACGAGCAGGATCTGCCCCGCGTCGATCGTGTACTCGCCCAGGGTGATCGGGGCCGTGGTGAATCGATAGCTCGCCAGGTTCACCGCCCCCTCGAAGCGCAGCACCTCATCGAGGAACGGATCGATAGCCTCGGGATCGCGTCGCAGTTCCTCGAAGATCCGGGGATCGCCGAGCATGATCAGCACGGCATTGCCGATGAGGCTCGCGGTGGTTTCCTGACTGCCCAGCAGCAGCGCGTTCACCATGGCGACCAGCTCGGCTTCATCGAGCCGCTCGCCCGCGTCCGCCGTGGCGATCAGCTCCGACAGCAGATCTCCCCCGGCGCCGTTTCGGCGTTCTTCGACCAGCCGGCCGATGTAGTCCTTGAAATTCGCGGCGGCGGCGTACTTCTCGTCGACCTCGGCCAGCGAGAGCTGAGTGGTCAACCAGCCCTGGAAGATCGAGCGGTCGGCGGCGGGAATCCCGAGCAGTTCGCTGATCACGGTGATCGCGAGCGGCATGGCGTACGCGGCGATCAGATCGACGGTGTCCTGGTCGGCCATATCGCGCAGCAGCGCGGTCGCGATCTCACCGACCCGCGGTGTCAGATCCTGGACCGCCCGGCCGGACAGGGCCTGCATGGCGATGTTCCGCAAACGCGTGTGGCGGGGCGGGTCCGCGTACAGCATGTGATCGTTCACACGCGGATCCAGCCGCAGCGTCACCTTGCCATTGACCTGGGCGGCGGCACCGGGTTTCCCGTAAAGGTCCTTGCTGACCGTCGGGTCCGACAGCACGGCCTTGGCGAGCTCGTAGTCGGTGACCATCCAGGCCCGCATGCCGTTCGGGAACTCGACGTAGTGGACCGGTCCGCGGGCGTCGAGCAGCCGGTAGGTTTCGTGCGGATCCTGGAAGAATCCCTCGAGCAATCGAAATGCGGTCGCTACGGGCACAGTTGAATGTCCTTCTCACAGGGCTGATCTCGAACAGCGAGTTCGTCGGCGAATTCGGCCCAGCTGGTGGCGCATTCCCTGGCGACCCGGATCACCAAGTCGGCGCAGTGCGAGGGAACGCTGGAAACCAGGTGTTCGCGCACATGCACCTCGGTCAACGGCCAGCTCAGCAGGCGCAGCAGCACCCGGCCCGATTCGGTGAGGCGCAGGGAGGGATCTCGCTGCAGGGTGCGCAGCAGCATGCGCGCGTCCTCGCCGCGATCGACCGCCGACGCGGTCTTGCGCTTCATGCGATTGATGGGGTCGGGAACCGGATCCGCCCCGCGTTCGAGGCGAGCGCGGACATCGCGGACAGTGGCGGGCGAGATGCCTGCCTCACTGGCGATCTCGCGCAACGAGGCGTTCGGCTTCTCCGCGATCAATCGACCCGCGCGATTCCTGCCCTCAGTGGTGTCGAGCGGCCGGACCCGTCCGTCCCGCCCCATTCTCCCGTGTGGTTCCGGCAGCGCGGTACTGGTACATCGGCGCATTGTCGAAATCGTCTTGGCCGAAAGCCCGGTGAATGTGGCCAGGGATCTATCCGACCACTCCGGATGGCTCTCGATCAGCCGTTTCGCCGCGGCGACGCGGTCCGCTTTCGACAGCGGCAGCCCATGATCCACATTTGCTCTGACCGCTATGACGAAAGCATCCGATTCGGTTCCTTCGAAGAAGGAAACCTCGATATGACTGTCACCGCGGAGCTCGGCGGCCCGCCACCGATGCATACCATCTATAATCTTCATGGACGCACGGTGCACAATAATCGGCGGCAATTTCGCGTCCACGCCCGCAAGAGTTCTGACATGTTCCGGATCCTCGCCCGTCAAACGCGGTGAATCCGCGACGCGAAGAGATTCAGTCGCGACGACAACCGGACCTTCCAGCACTAACCCCGGATTTGACTCGATCCCGCACCCCCGCATATGTTCATCGATCGACATCAATGCCTGACGATCAATTGAATTCAACGTTATGCACTTCCAATCACAGTCAAATATTCGAGTAATGAAACTCATTGGACCAATGCCTGCAGACGCAACTATAGAACAGGTTCTATGACTCGTCCACCGAACGAGCGAGACGACTAGAGAGCCCGCGCCCGGGCCGTCACAAGCACGTGCTATGCCACGTGATCGCTTGTACGCCAAGGCAATCAGAGGCAAGGGGCGGGCCTGCGACACGCCGGACCCGCGTGCCTCGCACGCGGCTCGTTGGCCCGCAATGCTGAAACACGTTCTATCACTTTCAAAGCCGGCGTGGGGGGGGGGCGGGGCCGCCCGCCCGCGCCCACCCCCCCCCCCCCCCACCAATAAAGATAAAGAGGAGACGGCCCCCGCCGCGGGGCGCCCCCGCCCC
>NZ_JBHWHH010000070.1:0-33647 GCF_042732555.1 Nocardia sp. NPDC059764 | reverse complement strand
GTCTCGGAGCCGAGACCGCCCGTGCCCTCGCGGCCGCCGGCGCCACGGTCCTGCTCGCCGCGCGCAATACCGCCGCGGCGGGCACGGTCGCGGCCGGGCTCCGTGAGCGGCTTCCCAGTGCGACAGTCGATGTCGTGGGGCTGGACCTGAGCGATCTCGGCAGCGTCCGCGCGGCCGTGCGGGCCGTCGCCGAGCGCGCGCCCGCGCTGCACCTCCTGATCAACAACGCCGGGGTGATGTACACGCCGTTCGGCCGCACCGCCGACGGCTTCGAATCGCAGTTCGGCACCAACCATCTCGGCCACTTCGCCCTCACCACCGGTCTGCTGCCCGCGCTGTCGGCGGGTGCGGACCGGTCCGGTGTCGCGAGCCGCGTCGTCACGGTGTCCTCGGCGGCGCATCACGCGTACCCGGCCGACCTCGACGACCCGAACTTCGAGCGCCGCGAGTACGACAAGTTCGCGAGCTACGGGCAATCCAAGTCCGCGAACATCCTGATGACGGTGGAACTGGCGGCCCGAGGCGCGGAGCGGGGCATCCACGCCTACGCCGTGCACCCGGGCGTGTGCGCCACCGACCTGTCCCGGCACATGTCCCGCGAGGACTTCGCCGAGATGCGCAAACTCACCTCCCGCAATCCCTCGGCCGTGACCGCCCTGAAGACGATCCCGGAAGCGGCCGCGACCTCGGTCCTGGCGGCGACCGCCCCCGATCTGACCGCGCACTCGGGCGGCTACCTCGCGGATTGCGCTGTCGCCCAGGCCAGTCCGCACGCCACCGACCCGGCCACCGCCGCGGCCCTGTGGGGGCTCTCCGAACGCCTCATCGCCCCGTCGTCGTAGGTCGGTCGAAACCGGTCCCGGCCCGTGAACCTCCCGTCGACGGTCGCGATCCCGGACTGGTTCCGCGGCGCGCCGAGGGGTCCGGGGCTCGCTGGGGGGTAGCCCCGGACCACTGGGTGGGATAGTTTCGGGTGCCGACCGACTGGAACCGGTGGTTGCGGGTACGGTTTGCCTGATCAAGGCGGAACGGATCCGAAGCCCCCAGTAGTCGGGGCCAGTTTTCCGAATCCGGGCGGGTGGGGGTGGCTGGTTTTGTACACTCCCCGCTGAAGTGAACATCTATCACTTCAGTTTTGAGCTCCGATTCGAGGTACTGATGAAGTCTGCTACACCAGGGGTGTTCGCCGTTCGTGCCGCCGCGGCAGTGCTCGGCGGGGCGTTGTTGTTCGCGGGGGTCACGGGGTGCGGCAGCGACAAGTCCTCAGAGGGCTCACCGACCGGTGGTGCGGTGGTGTCGTCGGCGGTGAAGGCCACGGGCGCGCCCGCGCCCACCACCACGGCCGCCGCTCCCGCGCCCGCGGAGTCTCGCGCGCCGGAGCCCGCGGCCACCGAACCGGCCGCCCCGCAGCCCGTCGCGCCGGAAGCCCCCGCGCCGCAGCCGGTCGCCCCGCAACCGGTGGCGCCCAAGCCCGCTCCGCAGGTCGAGCAGCCCGCGAAGCCCGCCCCGCCCACCCTGGACGCGCCGGGCTTCGAACCCCGCGCCGGATACTGAGAGAGCTGGACTAGTCAGTTGCTGGGCAAGAATGGACGGTGGCTGTGTGCTGCCGTCGTCGCGGTGGCGGCCTCGGTCTCCGCGATGAGTACCACCCCCGCCGGCGCCGATCCGGGCGCCGGGGGCAGAGAGCTTGTGACTCTGGGCGATTCGTTCTCGGCGAACGCCTGGGACTTCATGGACGCGGACAACTCCTGCAATCGGCACGGGCGCACCGCCTGGCCGGTGCAGCTGGCCGAGCTGATGGGCGTGCACGGCACCGACCGGGTGTCGGACCCGTCCTGCCCCGGTTCGTCGATCGACAGCGGCCCGGGCTGGACCATGGCCCAGCAGGCGCAGAAGGCCGACAAGGAAGGCGCGTTCGGTCCCAAGACCAAGCTGGTGACGCTGCAGTTCAGCCTCAACGACAAGTGGGGCGGGAACGACCAGACGTTGTGGGGGTCGTTGCAGAAGTGCGTGTTCAACCTTCAACTCGGCTGTGACCCCGAGGCCGTCGACGAGAACCGCTTCCCCGACTACAACGGGGTCTCCGGCGCGCTGATGGCCAAGCGCATGAGCAATGCCGTCACCTACATCAAGTACTACGCGCCGAACGCGAAGATCGTCCTCGTCGGTTACCCGGAGCTGTTCACGCCGGGCACCAGCACGGTCTGCCTGAGCATCGGCGGCGTCGCACCCTTCATCCAGTCGCGCGGTCGCGCGGTGGTCGAGTACTTCGACCGCATCGACAAGGCGGAGCGAGAAGCCGCCCAACTACTCGGGATCGAGTTCCTCGATGCCCGCGGGCTCACCACCGGTCATGGGCTCTGCTCGTCGCAGCCGTGGCTGAACGGTGTGTTCGACCCCCGGACAGATCTCGACGGTCTGTTCTTCCATCCGTCCACCCAGGGTGACACCGTCGTCGCCCGTGCCATCTACGACCGCTACGGTCACTGACCGTGTGCACAGTCGGTTATCGACGGTTTGTCCGTCGGTAGCTGCTCGTCGAGTCTGCTGGTTGCGCAGGGGTTTTGCGGTTTGCCGAACCCCTGTCGCGGCTCTCGCAGCCTCTTGTACACTCCGCGCAAAAGTGAAAAATCCGCAGTTCAATTTGCGATACGAGGGTTCCAACATGAACATCCGCATCACCGGCAAGTCGACCGCTCGCGCCACCATGGCCGCTATCGGTTCCGTCCTGCTCATCGGTGGCCTCGCTGCGTGTGGCAGCGACAAGGCCACCGACTCGCCCGCCACCACGACCACCTCCGTGGTCGCCCCGGCGAGCAGCTCGGCCGCTCCCGCGAGCAGCGCGGCCCCCGCGCCCGCCGCCCCGCCGGCCACCACCGAGGCCCCCAAGGCCGAGGCCCCCGCCCCGGCGCCCGCGCCGCAGGTCGAGGCCCCCGCGCCGCAGCAGGTCGCGCCGCAGCCGGTCGCGCCCAAGCCCGCGCCGCAGGTCGAAGCGCCCGCCAAGCCTGCGCCGCCGACGCTGGACGCCCCCGGCTTCGAGCCTCGCGCAGGGTACTGACGCACCAGCGCAGGTTCTGAAAGACGGAGATAGAGCACGTGTCGGGAAACAACGGACGGTGGCTGTGCGCCGCGGTGATGGCAGTCGCCGCGGCCATGGCGGGAACTTCGGGGGCACAGGCGGATTCGACTCCGCAAGGTAGAGAACTGGTCATTCTGGGTGACTCGTTCACCGCGAACGGGTGGGACCCGCTGGGACAGGACAAGACCTGTCAGCACGGCGCCACCGCCTGGCCGGCGCAGCTGCAGGACCGCTTGGGCCTGCGCGGCGACGGACAGGTGTGGAACCAGTCCTGCCCGGGCGCGTCGATCGACACCGGGAACGGCTACATCCTGAAGGTCCAGGCGAGCAACGCCGACAAGGCGGGCGCGTTCGGTCCGAAGACGAAGCTGGTCACCCTGCAGTTCGGTCTCAACGATGTGTGGGGCGACTCCACGAAGTCGCCGTGGGACTCGATGCAGGCCTGCTTCTACGACCCCGCGGGCGGCTGTGGGGCCGACGCGGTGGCCGACGGCCGGATGGCCGACCCGAAGAACGTGACCGGCGCCGAGTACGCCGCACGGATCAGCAAGGTCGTCGCCTACGTCCGGTATTACGCCCCGAACGCGCGCATCGTGATCGTCGGGTATCCGGAGTTGTTCACGCCCGGCCAGGACGCGATCTGCTTCGACATCGCCGGTCTCGAGATCGGCCAGCCCAAGGGCCGCACGGTCGTCGACTACCTCGATCGATTCGATCAGGCGCAGCGGGAAGCCGCGGCCCTGTTGAAGATCGAGTACCTCGACAGCCGGGCGCTCACCCGCGGGCACGGGCTGTGCACACCCGACCAGTGGGTCAACGGCGTGTTCGACCCGAAAGTCAATGTCGCCGGTCTGCCGTTCCATCCGGCTCCGCAGGGCGACGCCGTGATTGCCAACGCCCTGCAGGAGAGGTACGCCCGATGACCCGACCACCCGAAGTCGTGCCCGGCACGCGGGAGGATCCCACCGCGCTCGCGGTGGAGTCCTTCTCCGCCCAACTGATCCAACCGGCGCCCGCGGCCCGCCCTGTCGAAACCTCCGCGCCCGCCGTCGAATCCGTCATCGAACGCGCCGCCCGGGTCCGCCCGCCGCTGCCGTCGCTGACCGGCGCGCGCTGGTGGGCGGCGTTCGCGGTGTTCGTGCTGCACGCGCTGGTGTTCCTGCCGGTGTACCCGTTCCAGAAGTCCGAGATGTTCCGGAACATCCACGCGTGGATTCCGATGCAGCTCGGCGCGGCGGGTGTGACCTTCTTCTTCGTGCTGTCGGGCTTCATCATCTACTGGTCGTTCCGGCCGGGCATGGCGAAGGGCGCGTTCTATCGCCGTCGCGTGCTGAAGATCTACCCGTCGCATCTGCTGGCGGCCGCGGCGTTCATCGTGGTGGCGAGCGTGCCGCTGCACCGCGCGGTGGTGTGGGTGCCGAACCTGCTGCTGGTGCACACCTACGTGCCGAAGTGGACCACGGTCGGCGGTCTGAACGTGCCGTCCTGGTCGCTGGCCGCGGAAATGCTGTTCTACCTGAGCTTCCCGCTGGTGCTGCCGCTGATCATGAAGATCCCCACGCGCCGGCTGGTGCTGGCGGCGGCGGTCCTGCTGCTGGGCATCGCCGCCCTGCACACCTCGTACTTCCTGTTCTTCGACGGCCCCAAGGGCATCGCGAACGCGTTCGCGCCGCGGCTGGTCCCCGGCACCACGTCGCCGTACTACGAGCTGCACGCCTCCCCGGCGTGGTTCCAGCAGGCGAACATCCCGGTGTCGCTGTCGTATTGGCTGAGCTACACCTTCCCGCTGTCGCGCCTGCCGGAGTTCTTCCTCGGCGTGCTGGCCGCGCGCATGGTGCTGGAAGGCAAGTGGCGCAACACCAACCTGCTGTGGCCGATGGTCGCGCTGACCATCTCGTACGCGTTGACCTGGGTCGTGCCGGTGAACTACAAGATGTCGGTCCTGATGCTGGCCCCGATGACCGCGGTGGTCGCCACCATGGCGAACCGTGACCTGCACGGCATCGGCAAGGTCAATTCCCATCCGCGCATGGTGTGGCTGGGCAATATCTCCTTCGCGTTCTATCTGATCCAGTTCCCGGTCATGGTGCTGATCACCCGATACCTGATCGGCGGCAAGGAGTTCGGCGTCGTCGGCTGGGCGGGCTTCGCGGTGCTGAGCCTGGTGGTGTCGACGGTGATCGCGGCGGCGCTCTACCACTGGGTGGACCTGCCGATCATGAACAACTGGGCCCGCTCCAAGAAGAAGCCCGCCAAGTAAACGGTGTTCACCGCCCGGCCATGACAGGTCGGGCGGCTGGACATCTGAAACGTGTTCCATTCGGGTCGTATTTGTAACGACCCGTAAGGAATACCTATGCGCCACAATGGCGTTCGACAACACCTCGGCAAGGTCCTCGCCCTCTCGGCGGCGGCCGCGCTGTCCGTCCTGAGCGGCTCGGCCGTCACCCCCACCGTGGCGCAGGCCGCGGTCACCAGCCCGAACCTGATCGTGGACAGCGATGCCGAAGCGGTGGCGCAGTGCTCGCCCAAGGGCCTCGACGGTATGACGCTGCCGGGCTGGAGGATCGTCAAGGGTGAGCCGAACGCGGTGTGCTACGGGCAGTCCGGCTGGCCCGGCCCGTCTTCCACGGGCCCCTCGAACCGGGGCTCGAAGTTCTTCACCGGCGGCGGCACCGGCAACTCCGAGATCGATCAGACCATCGATGTCTCGGGCGCGGCCGCGGCCATCGACGGCGGCGGGGTGAGCTTCGACCTGAGCGGCTGGCTGGGCGGCTACGGCGCGCAGATGGACAAGGCCGGTCTCACCGCGACCTTCCTCAACGGGTCGGGAGGCAAGCTGGGGTCGGCCGATGCCGGCAGCGTGAGCAGCATCGACCGCGGCTTCAATACCGAACTGCTGCAGCGTGATGCGAAGGGCACCCTGCCCAAGGGCACCCGCGCGGTCACGGTCGATGTGTACTTCACCTGGACCAACGGCGACACCACCGACGGCTACGCCGACAACCTGTCGTTCACCATCGGCGCACCGCTGCCCGCCCCGGCGCTGACCGCACCCGCCACCACGGTCCCCGGCTACGACCACGTCTTCATGGTCTACCTGGAGAACCAGGACTACGACGGCCTCACCGGCATCATCGGCAATTCCGCTGCCCCCTATATCAACAGCCTGCGGTCCAAGGGCGCGACGCTGACCCAGTCCTACGCGACCACCCATCCCAGCGATCCGAACTACGTCGCCCTGGCGGCGGGCGGACTGTACGGGCTGGTCGACAACAGCGTCACCACCACGACCTTGAACGCCCGGCACATCGGCAACAGCGCGGACGCGGCGGGCAAGACCTGGAAGGGATACGCCGAGGACGCCAACGGCAACTGCGACCAGACCGCGCACGGCGAGTACTACCAGGACGACCTGCCGTTCCTGTACTTCCAGAACATGAAGTCC
Organism: Nocardia sp. NPDC059764; assembly: GCF_042732555.1. Lineage (NCBI taxonomy): Bacteria > Bacillati > Actinomycetota > Actinomycetes > Mycobacteriales > Nocardiaceae > Nocardia > Nocardia sp. NPDC059764. The sequence continues at coordinate 27,120 of NZ_JBHWHH010000070.1, read as the reverse complement.
GATCCGGGCTACTGCGCCGCGCACCTGCAGCCCCTCACCCAGATGACGACCGATCTGCAATCCGCGGCCACCACACCGAATTTCGTGTGGTTCGCGGCCAACGAGTGCCACAACATGGAGGGCTGCGGCGTCGCCTCGGGTGACAGCTGGCTCGGCGCGACCGTGCCCGCGATCCTGAACTCCCCGGCCTGGAAGCAGCAGCGCTCGCTGCTGATCGTGACCTTCGACGAGGGCTTCGCCAAGCTCTTCGGCCCGCTGTACCCGAACCGGGTCCCGACCATCGTGCTCGGCTCACAGAATTCGGTGAAGGCGGGCTTCGACAGTTCTCAGCGCACCGACCAGTACGGCCTGCTCCGCACCATCGACACCGCACTGGGCCTGCAACCGCTCACCAACAACGACCGCTACGCGGCCACGGTGAACGACATCTATTCCGGCCACTGATGATCCGCCCGCGCAGGCCCACCCGGGGCCTGCGCGGCGTGTTCCCATGCGACGCGCCGCGTCCTCGGCGTATGCGCGTAGTGCGGGATTCTGTCGGTTCTCGCCGCTAATCTGCGGGGATGGTCAAACCGGAATCGGCATTGCGGCGCTTGATGCGTGATACAGGGAAATTGTTGCAGCCGTACGGTTTCGAGGGCGCGGAGCCCACCTGGGTGCGGGTGCTGCCGGGCGGTGTCGCCACCGTCGCGCGGACACGGACATTCCGGACGTTCACGGGTGGGCGGCAGGTGTTGCGGTTCGGTCTGGGCGCGTGGGCGACGCCGGCGGCGTGGCAGGAGTTCCGGATGTGGCGCAGCGAGCGCCACGGACTGCGTCCGCTCGCGATCGAGGCGGCCGCCGGTCCAGGCCTGCTTCCCGGCGAGGGCCTGCCGGCCGAGTCGGACGAGCTGTGGTCGCTGCGGCTGGACCCGTACCAGCCCGGTCACGTCCAGCCGGAGGACATCGACGCCATTCGCGCCGAACTGCCCCGCCGCGTACACGCCCACGCCCGCCGCGCCCTGCGCCTGCTGGAGCCGGACAGCTACCTCGAAGAGCTACTGGCCCAGCCGAATCCGCGTATCGACACCTGGGAGGCGATCGTGGTCCTGCTCGCCGAGCACGGGCCGGACGCCCGGCTGAACGCGGCCCTGGACCGGCTGCGGGACCAGCCCGGCACTCAGGACGTCATGGAGTTCATCGCCGCTCGCACCCTGTCGAGCCGGTCCGCGTAGAAGAACACCCGCCCGCAGCCGATGCAGAGGAGGGCGAGCAGGTCCGACAGGGGCCGCCCGCCATTGCGCCGGACCAGATACATATCCATGCTGCCGCTCACCAGGACCCGGCGTTCACCGCAGTCGGGGCAGGGCGTTTCCTGTGGCGTAACCCGCTCGGGCTCGGAATTTTTTGAGAGCACCCGGCTATTGTCGCCCGGCCGACTTCTGATATTCGCGCCAGGCCTTCTGCGTGTCGGTGAGTTTCGGCTTCGGCGTGCGATTGCGGAAGTAATTCACCACCATCACGACAGGCAGGATGAACGCCTGGAAGAAGATCAGGTAGGAGTCGCCGTCGAAGAGGAAGGCGAGGTAGAAGGCGTAGCCGAGGTAGACCGCGCCGAAGATGGCGTCGACGCTGCGCGTCGTGGTGCTCTGGCCCTCTCGGACCGCCGCCAGCGCCAGCATGATCACCCCGCTGAGCGCGAGCAGGCCGACATACCAATTGAACATGTAATCCCCCGAGGACAATTCGAGCCCGGCCAGTCGCCTGGGCCGGGCCGAACGATAACACCGGTAGAAACCGGGCGCCATCGACTATTCGATGAACGCCCGGTGTCTCAGCGGCGCGGAATGACCGGGGTTTCCCAGGCCTTCGAATAGCGCTTCTTGTCGGCGGACTTGTCGGGCTTGCTGCGGTAGACCACATACGGCCGGAACAGGTAGCCCACCGGTGCGGAGAACATGTGCACCAGGCGGGTGTAGGGCCAGAAGCCGATGAGCGCGAGCACGACCAGCCCGTGCAGCTGGAAGGTCCAGGGCGTGCCGACCATGAGTTCCGGCTCGGGGTGCCCGGTGAAGATGCTGCGGAACCACGGGGACACGGTCTCGCGGTAGTTGTAGGTGCCCCACAGCAGGTTGCTGCCCCAGGTATTGAGCAGGCCGGTGACCAGGGCGGCGGTCAGCAGGACATACATGACCTTGTCGTTGACGGTGGTGGCCTGGCGTACGGCGGACACCGTCAGGCGGCGGTAGGTCAGGATGGCGACGCCGATGATGACCGCCAGCCCCGCGACCGAACCCGCGGACACCGCGACCACGTGGTACGCCTCCTCGGAGATGCCGAGGGCGTTGGTCCACGACTCCGGGACGAGCACGCCGAGCACGTGACCGCCGATCACGCCCAGCATGCCGAAGTGGAACAGCGGGCTGCCCAGCTTCAGCAGTCGCGACTCGTGGATCTGCGACGACCGTGTGGTCCAGCCGAACTGGTCGGTGCGGTAGCGGTACAGGTGGCCCAGCACGAACGAGGTGAAGGCGATGTAGGGGAGCATCAGCCAGAGCGCGGAGCTCATCGGCGGGCCTCCGTTCCGGAGAAGGCGAGCGGGTCCATGGCGAAGGGGTCGAGGCCGACCTCGGCGGCGGTGCCGCCGAATCCAACACTGTCTTCGGGCGGGCCCTGGGCGGCGAGTTCGGCGATGCGCCGGCGGTCGGCGGTGGTGACCGGTGGCAGGGTCGCCACCACCGACGCCAGCACCCCGGCGTAGGGAGATCCGCTGTCGGAAAGCGACAACCGCAGCAGTTCCAGGACCGGGACGTGTTCGCCCAGCAGCCGTTCGCCGCCGATCGGGTCGACGGTGGCGGCGAATTCGAGCAGCACGGGCAGGTGGTCGGGCAGTTCCTCGTCGCCGAGTTCGACCCCGGCGTGCCGGTAGGCGTGCTTGAACCGCAGCAGCGCCATCCCGCGTTTACGGGTGTCCCCGTAGGCGTAGAAGGTCAGGTGCAGGCTGGCCCGGCGGCGCATGTCGAAGGTCTCGACGTACTCCTGGGCCAGGGCGATCGGGTCGCCGGTGCGCAGGTGGGTGAGAAACCCGGAAAGCAGCGGGCGCACCGAGTCCGGCAGTTCCGCGGCGGCGGCGTCGAGTTCGTCGAGCAGCGAGAGGGTCTGCGCGTTCGGGTAGTCCAGCAGCAGCGCGCTCAGCCGCCACACCAGCCGCCGGTCCCGGTCGCTCAGGGCGACGGCGGGCTGGGGGCGGCGGCGCAGTTTCAGCAGGCTCATCGCGATGCCTCGGTGGATTCCGATGCGGCGCCACCGGTTTCGGAGTTGGCGTCGAGCTCGTCGATCAGCGCGCGGGTGCGCGGGTGCGGGTAGTCCAGCGACAGCGCGTCCCGCCGCCACACCTCACGCCGATCGTTGTCGTTCGCGGCGACGGCGGGTACGGAACGCCACCGCAGTCCGAGCAGGTTCATCGCGCCGCTCCCGTCGGTTCGGGCTCGATCGATTCGGTGTCGACGGCCGCCGGCTCCGGTGCGGGGGTGTGGTGCCCATTTCCATTGGCTCCGTTGCCATGACCGACGGCGCCGTTGCCGTTGGCGGACGTGGGCACCAGCCCGCTGGTGCTCTTGCCGTCCCAGTTGAGCAGGTTGATCCGGTTGGACTTCTGCTCGGGTGCGGCGGCACCGTTGGTATCGGTGAGGTGGAACTTGTCGGCCATGTAGTCGAAGGCCGTCATACCCGGGCCGCCGTCGGTGTCCAGGGAGCAGCCGGTGGCGAGCGAATCCAGTTCGTGCGCTTTGGATGTCGCGCCGGAGGGGATCACGTAGCGGTGCTCGTACTTGGCGATGGCGAGCAGCCGGTACATGGCCTCGATCTCCTCGGGCTCCAGGCCGACCGCGTCCGGGATGGACAGGTCGGGCTCCTGGCCGAGGTTGATCGAGCGCATGAACGACCGCATGCCCGCCAGCCGCTGCAACGAGGCGCGCACCGGGCCGATCTCACCGGCGGTGAACAGTTCGGCCAGGTACTCCAACGGAATTCGCAGCGCGTCGATCGCTCCGAACAGGTTGTTGTGGTTCTCGCCGTCGTGCCCGGTCCGGGTGAGGGTGTCGACCACCGGCGACAGCGGCGGCACGTACCAGACCATCGGCATGGTGCGGTATTCCGGATGCAGCGGCAGCGCGATCTGGTAGTCGACGATCAGCTTGTAGACCGGCGAATCCTGCGCGGCGGCAATCCATTCCGGGGAGATCCCGGCCCGTTCGGCCTCGGCGATGACGCGCGGGTCGTGCGGGTTGAGGAACACGCCCAGCTGCGACGGGTACAGATCCTGGTCGTTCTCGACCGAGGCGGCCTCGAGCACCTTGTCGGCGTCGTAGAGCATGACGCCGATGTAGCGCAGTCGGCCGACGCAGGTCTCCGAGCACACGGTCGGGATGCCGACTTCCACCCGCGGGTAGCAGAAAGTGCATTTCTCCGCTTTGCCCGTCTTGTGGTTGAAGTAGATCTTCTTGTACGGGCAGCCGGTGACGCACTGCCGCCAGCCGCGGCACTTGTCCTGATCCACGAGCACGATGCCGTCCTCGGCGCGCTTGTAGATCGCGCCGGAGGGGCAGGACGCCGCGCAGGACGGGTTGAGGCAGTGCTCGCAGATGCGCGGCAGGTAGAACATGAAGGTCTCTTCGAACTCCAGTTTCACCTGCTCGGACAGCTTGGCCAGCAGCGGATCCTTGGCGACCTGCTCGGGACCCGAACCCAGCGAGTCGTCCCAGTTCGCGCCCCAGGTGACCTTGGTGTCCTCACCGGTGATCAGCGACTTGGGCTTGGCCACCGGCGTGGTGTCCATCTGCGGGGCGGACAGCAGGTTCTCGTAGTCGTAGCTCCACGGGTCGTAGTAGTCCGACACGGTGGGCAGGTCCGGGTTGGCGAAGATATTGAGCAGCCGTTTCATCCGGGAGCCGGACTTGAGCGTGAGGCGGCCCTTCTTGTCGAGGGTCCACCCGCCCTTCCACTTCTCCTGGTCCTCGTAACGCCGCGGATAACCCTGTCCCGGACGGGTTTCCACATTGTTGAACCACACGTACTCGGTGCCCGCGCGGTTGGTCCAGGCCTGCTTGCAGGTGACGCTGCAGGTGTGGCAGCCGATGCACTTGTCCAGGTTCATGACCATGGCGAGCTGAGCCATGACGCGCATATCAGTACTCCACTTCCTGCGAGCGCTTGCCAATAGCGCGGTGTGACCTCGTCGCGCTCATCGTCAGTACTCCACTTCCTGCGAGCGCTTGCGAATCGTCGTGACCTCGTCGCGCTGATTTCCGGTGGGGCCGTGGTAGTTCAGCGCGAACGACTGCTGCGCGTAACCACCGATGAGATGCGAGGGCTTGATCATGATCCGGGTCAGCGCGTTGTGGATGCCACCGCGCTTGCCCTTGCCGGCCTTGGTGTTCTCGCTGCCTTCGATGCGGGGGACGTTCACCGCGCGGTCCTGGGCGTGATACATGAACACGGTGCCCTCGGGCATGCGGTGGGAGACGATGGCGCGCGCCACCACGATGCCGTTGCGGTTGATCGCCTCGATCCAGTCGTTGTCGGCGACGCCGATCTTCTTGGCGTCCACATCCGACATCCAGATCGCCTGCCCGCCACGCGAAAGCGTGAGCATGTGCAGATTGTCCTGATACGCGGAGTGGATGGACCACTTGGAGTGCGGCGTCAAATACCGAACGGTCACCCCGTTGCCATCGACATTGCCGATGCCGGGTTCGGCGAACAGCGCGGTCATGTCCAACGGCGGCCGGTAGATCGGCAACTGCTCGCCGAGCTCCATCATCCAGTCGTGGTCGAGGTAGAAGTGCTGGCGGCCGGTGAGGGTGTGCCAGGGCTTGGACCGCTCGACATTGATGGTGAAGGGGGAGTAGCGGCGTCCGCCGGTCTCGCTCCCGGACCATTCCGGTGAGGTGATCACCGGAACGGGCCGGGCCTGCGTGTCGGCGAAGGTGATTCGCTTACCCTCGTGCTCGGCAGCCAGATCGGCCAGCTCGGTTCCGGTGCGCTCTTCGAGCGCATGGAACCCTTCCACCGCGAGCCGGCCGTTCGTGGTGCCGGACAGTGCCAGGATCGCCTCGGCCGCGTGGGTGTCCTTGGCCAGAGACGGACGGCCCTGCGCGACACCGGAAACCACCGTGCCGTTCACGCCGCGCAGGTAATCTACCTCGGCATCGGGAATTGTGGTGACACCCTTCGTGGTGAGTCCCAGGGTTTCCACGAGCGGTCCGAGCGCGGCCATCTTCTCCGCGACCTTCGGGTAGTCGCGTTCGACGACAACGAGTTTCGGCATGGTGACACCCGGAACGGGCTCGCATTCACCGTATTTCCAGTCCAGTACCCGGCCACCGGCCTGTGCCATGGCGTCGGCGGTGTCGTGCTGCAACGGCATCGCGACCAGGTCCTTGCGCACGCCGAGATGCTTCTCGGCCAGCCAGGAGAACCCGCGGGCGATGCGGTGGAAGGCCTCGAAATCGGTCTTGGCCTCCCACGGCGGGGAGATCGCCGGGGTGAAGGCGTGCACGAAGGGGTGCATGTCGGTGGAGGACAGGTCGTGCTTCTCATACCAGGTGGCGGCCGGGAACACGATGTCGGAGAACAGGGTCGTGGACGTCATGCGGAAGTCCATCGACATCAACAGGTCCAGTTTCCCGGTAGCGGCCTCGTCACGCCATTCCAGTTCCTGCGGGCGAATGCCGGTGGCCTCGGTGGTCTGCAGATTGGAATCGGCGCCGAGCAGATGCTTGTGGAAGTACTCGTTGCCCTTACCGGACGAGCCGAGCAGGTTGGCGCGCCACACGGTGAGGACACGCGGGAAGTTCTCCGGCGCGTCGGGATCCTCGCAGGCGAAGCGCAGATCGCCGGACTGGAGGCCGTCGACCACATAGTCGGCGGGAGCCTGGCCCGCCGCCTCCGCCTCGTCGACCAGATCCAGCGGATTGCGGTTCAGCGTCGGGTAGGACGGCATCCAGCCCAAACGTGATGCGAGCGCGATATTGTCGGCCGCGGTCCGCCCGGCGAACGCGCCCTTGCTCAGCGGCGAGGCGAACGATTCGCTGGTGAACGGGTCGTAGCGCCACTGGTTGTTGGCCAGGTACCAGAACACGGTGCCCTGCATCTGGCGCGGCGGCCGCTGCCAGTCGGAGGCGAAAGCCAGTGTGGCCCAGCCGGTCACGGGACGGCACTTCTCCTGGCCCACGTAATGCGCCCAGCCGCCGCCGTTCACGCCCTGGCAGCCGGTGAGCAGCGTCAGGGTGAAGAAGGAGCGGTAGATCTGGTCGCTGTGGAACCAATGGTTGGTGCCCGCGCCCATGAGGATCATGGACCGGCCCCGGGAACGCTCGGCATTGTCGGCGAATTCGCGGCCGAGGCGTTCGGCCTGTTGGGCGGGGACGCCGGTGATCGACTCCTGCCAGGCGGGAGTGTAGGGCTGAGTCGCGTCGTCGTAGCCGGTCGGCCAATTGCCGGGCAGGCCGGACCGTCCGACGCCATACTGCGCCAGCAGGAGATCGAACACCGTCGTCACCCGTCGCCCCGCGATGACGGTGGTCGGCACGCCGCGGGTGAGGACAGCCGCATCGCTGCCCGCGGAGAGCCCGTCGAAGCGGGGGAACTGCACGGCCGCAACATCATCGGTGCGGCCGTACAGGGTCAGCAGGGGATCGATGTCCCCCAGATCCAGATTCCACCGGCCCTTGCCCGCTTCGTTGAAGCGGTGGCCGAGGGAGCCATTGGGCACCCGGGGAGCGCCGTCCGCGTCCAGCAGGACGGTCTGGTGCTCCACGCCCGCACCGGTGTGGCCGAGGTCGGCGGCGGTGAGGAACTTGCCGGGGGTGAAGGTGTGGCCGCTGTAGTCGCCGCCGGTGTCCCAGCCGCCGTCGTGCTCGTCCAGCGCCACCAGGTACGGCAGGTCGGTGAAGCGCTTGACGTAGTCGTCGAAGTAGGGAGTCTGCTTGTCCAGGAAGAACTCTCGCAGCACCACGTGGCCCATGGCCATGGCCAGGGCGGCGTCGGTGCCGGGACGGGCGGGCACCCACTCGTCGGCGAATTTGGTGTTGTCGGCGTAGTCGGGGGAGACCACCACGACCTTCTGGCCGCGGTAGCGGGCCTCGGTCATGTAGTGCGCGTCCGGAGTCCGGGTGACCGGGACGTTGGAGCCCCACATGATGAGGTATCCGGCGTCGAACCAGTCCGCGGACTCCGGCACGTCGGTCTGGTCGCCGAAGACCTGCGGTGAGGCGACGGGCAGGTCGGCGTACCAGTCGTAGAACGACAGCATGGAGCCGCCGATGAGCGAGATGAACCGCGCGCCCACGGCGTGCGACACCATCGACATGGCGGGAATGGGGGAGAAGCCCGCGACCCGGTCCGGGCCGTACTTCTTGATGGTGTGCACGTGCGCGGCCGCGGCGATCTCGGCGGCCTCCCACCACTCGGCGCGGACGAAACCGCCCTTGCCGCGCGCGGACTTGTAGGACTTGGCCTTGTCGGCGTCCTCGACGATGGACTCCCATGCCAGCACGGGATCCTTCAGCCGCTCCTTGGCCGCGCGGTACAGCTCGAGCAGCGCGCCGCGCACGTACGGGTAGCGAATGCGCGCGGGGGAGTAGGTGTACCAGGAGAACGACGCGCCGCGCGGGCAGCCGCGCGGTTCGTACTCCGGCTTGTCCGCGCCCACGCTCGGGTAGTCGGTCTGCTGCGACTCCCAGGTGATGACCCCGTCCTTGACGTAGATCTTCCACGAGCAGGAGCCGGTGCAGTTCACACCGTGCGTGGAGCGCACCACCTTGTCGTGTGACCAGCGGTCCCGGTAGAACTCGTCGGCCTCGCGGCCACCGGTCTTGTGCAGGGTGCGCAAGTCACCGGACACCTCGCCGCGGTTGAAGTACTTCCCCAGTCGAAGCAGCGCATCGGCGGACGAGTGTCCGTTCTGCGTGATGGTCATAACGCCCCCTTCGAGCTGGAAAACCGGGCTGCTGGCTCGACTGTAGGGACGTCGGGGGAGGCATCAAAACGGTTTGCTCACAATGCTCGAAAGGAGTTTGTGAGCTGTGAGATCGCCGCAATGTTCCGGTCACTGAGGGGTAGCGGCCGGGGTCACACCCTCCGGTCGCGACCTGGGAAAACCCTCTCGCGCCCGGTGAAACGTGTTCCCGTGAAGGTGTTTCGGACCAGTGGCGGTGAAGCTTCCGAAACGGTTGGTTCTCGCTTACTTAATATTTGTTAACACACCTTTGGATAGCTGGATGATCGCTCTATCGTGCAGCCATCGCGCACACGGGAGCCGGGCCGTGCCTCGGTCTGTTGAAGGCCATCCGGGAAGAACTCGCCAAGGGGCCTGGCGACCGGGTGGCGGTGACCATGGAGCGCGACAGCGCCGAGCGGACCGTCACCAGCGCGAAGAAGCCCGAAACCCGCACCCGCGGAATCGAGAAGATCGTCGAATCGCTTACCGGGGTCGTTTGAACCAGGCCGCGGAACCGGACTGGGCGAGCAGAATCACGATCACCAGGCTGGCGATCAGCCCGAGCGCGCCCGGAGGCTGCTTCGCGCCCATGCCGCCCAGGCCGATGACCATCTCGATGGAGGCCAGTACTAGCGCGGTGGTCCGCGTCCCGCTGCCCCCGTTCCGGAAGCCGATGGCGACCAAGGCGAGGATCATCGAGAACAGGTAGCCGAAGCACATCGCGCCGGCGGCCCCGGCTCCGGCGATCACACCCGCCAGTACGGTCAATGCCAATCCCAGACCGCCGAAGATGGACGAGATCACCTGTGCCGCACGGACCGAACCCGGCATGGTGGCCGGGAATCGGGGGAACTGGCCGTACGGGTCGTACCCATACGGGCCCGTGGCCTGACCGTACGGAGCGAACCCGTACTGCGGCGTTGTGCCGTATCGGGGAGTTGCGCCGTACGGAAACTGTCCCTGTGGCGGAGGGGGCGGCATGGGCGGCATCGGTGCCTGGGGGTCCCAGCTCAGGGGGGCTTGCTGTGGCGTCGCACCCGCCTCTCCCGCGCTCGCCTGATGCTTGTTGAAATCCACCGAAATCTCCCCGTGTGTACTGCGGCCGAAAACGATCCTTCGGGCTATCGCGGCGGCAACCGTAACAGTGAGATTCGGAGATTGAGGGCGGCGACGGAGATTCATGGGGCGACTGACTGATTCGGCGACCCATTTGGAACCGTGTCTGAAATTGGCGCCAATGAGCTGGCACGTGAGTACGCGACACGCCGTCCCGGCGAACTGTCCGGGGGGCAACGCCAGCGTGTCGCGCTGGCCCGCGCCCTGGCCCCGCGCCTGCTGGTGGCCGACGAACCCACCAGCGCCCTGGACGTCTCGGTGCAGGCGCGGGTGCTGGACCTGTTCACGGACCTGCGCGCCGAGTACGGATTCGCCTGCTTGTTCATCAGTCACGACCTGGCCGTCGTGCATCAGGTGGCCGACCGGGTGGCGGTCCTGCGAGAAGGGCGTCCCGTCGAATCGGGACCGGTCGACGCCGTGTTCGGCAGTCCGCGCGAAGAGTGCACGCGCCGCCTGCTCGACGCGGTGCCCGCCCCGGATCCGGTGCGTTCACGGGAAGCGAAAAACTCTTCCGCGGAACCGCCCTTGGCTTTGGGGGCTTGACGGTAGTTTGGAGATCGGACTTCCCGCCGCGCATCACCGATCCCGTGTCACATATACCAACAGGATTATTCGGTGATACTGATTGGATTTGCGGCGCTGAGAGGTTCATATACCGATCTGTGTAAGTATCCGTCCTGAAGCGGATCTCAGTGGTGCCTCTACGAAGAGGCGAGGTGGGCCACCGGGATTCCGAGAAGGAGGGAACCACGTGGGCGCGAGAGCGGTATGCGGACAGGATCTTCGGGAACTCGAAGCACCCACGTTCGGAAACCTGCTGCGGCGGCTGCGTGACAATCGCGGTGTTTCCCGCGAACGGCTGGCATTCAATGCCGGCGTAAGCGCCAGCTACATAACGCATCTGGAGAAGGGCGACCGGGGAAACCCCACTCGCGAAGTGGTGACCGCGCTCACCCGGTATCTGGACCGGCTGGTCCCGCTCTCCACCGCGGACCGTCGGCAGCTCGACGATCTGGCCGGCCTGGGATCGGACCAGGCTCCGTCCGCGGCGGAACTGCGCGCGGTCATCACCCCGGAGATGGTCCGCACCTTCGATCTGCACAGCCCGAGGGTCTCCCCGGCTGAGCCCGGTGGAATGGGGGACGCCGCTCTCAGCCTCGCAGCGGAATGAACTCGGCCAGGACGCCGTCCTCGGCGTCGGCGGGAACGATCACCAGGCCGTCACGGTCCAGCAGATCGGCCAGATGGGCCGTGTGCAGCCGCAGATCGCCCTGGAAGCCGCCACCGGGCAGCGCCCGCGCCGGGACGATGCGGGCCACCGGAGCGGTCAGCTCGGCCGCGTTGGCCAGCGGGCCCAGCACCCGCCGCGCCGGTATCGCGCCGGTCATGCCCTCCACGGTGGCGCCGATCAGCGCCAGCAGGGTGGAGATGGCCGCGAAGGGGTTGCCGGGCAGTCCCAGAACGACTGTGCCGGAAGCCAGTTGGGCGGCCACGGTGGATCCGCCCGGCCGCAGCCGCAGCCGGCGCAACAGCACGGTGGACTCGGTGCGGTCCAGCGCGGAGCGCAGCTGGTCGGCCGCGCCGCCGCCGGTCGCGCCGACGATGACGAGCAGATCGCAGTCGGCCGCGGCCGCCAGCACCTCGTCGAAGGCGTTCGCGGTGTCGCGCAGGTGAACCCGGTCGATCGTGGTGACGCCGTACCAGGCCAGGATGTCGGGCAGCACCGGGCCGATGGCGTCGCGGGTCTGGCCGGTGTGCAGCGGGCCGTCCCCGCGAATCTCGTCACCGGTCATCACGATTCGCGCTCGCACCGGGCCGCGGACCGACGCCGCGGCGACCTCGGCGCTGGCGGCCACCGAGATGAGCGCGGCGGTGACCGGGGTGCCCGCGGGCGCGACTTCCGCACCGGGCAGCCAGTATTCGCCGCGGCGGCGCACGTCCTCGCGGATCGGCGTGTCCGGCAGCCGGTACAGGGTGCCGTCGTCGCCGATGTGCACGAACTCGTCGCGCACCACCGAACTGGTCCCGTCGGGCACGTGCGCGCCCGTCGCGATGCGGACCGCTTCGCCGTCCAGCAGGCCCACCGGCCGCTCACCGCCGGCGAACCCGATATCGCGGCGCAGCTGCCACGGCCCGTCGCCGCTGACGGCGTACCCGTCCATGGCCGACACGTCGAAACGCGGCAACGCGTCCGCGGCCAGCAGCGGGGCGGCCAGCGTCGCGCCGCGCGCCGCGCGCAGGGTGGCGCGACGCGCCGGCAGCGGGGAGATGCTCCCGCGCAACACATCCCGCGCCTCGTCGAGCCACAGCGGCTCGGCCGTCCGGACCGCGCCGGTGCGCGCCCGGCGCACATCCTCGGCGGTGTCGCAGTCCTCGACGCCGGGCAGCGCGACCATGGCGGTGTCCACCGGCACCAGCGCCTTCATCGGCCGATTCACCAGGGAGTCCAGGGAATTCAGCGCCGCGTCCAGGGCGGCGCGGCGCCACACGCCGACCAGGTACTGCGGGCGGCCCGAGGCGTCGGCGGCGAATACCGCGTCGCTCCCGGATTCCCTTGCGTGGGACAGCAGTTCGCTCACCGCGGTCGCGGTGAGGAAAGGCATGTCGGCGGCCAGCACCACGATCAGCCCGGCGGGGAACTCGCACCCGGCCAGGGCGCCCAGACCGGCGGCGATGGCGGCGACGGGGCCCGCCCCGGCCGGTATCTCCTGTGCCTGAAGGACTTCCGGCGGCAGTTCGGGCCGGTGCGGTCCGACCACGACGGTGCGCGCACAGCCCGCCACCGCGGTGAGCGCCGCGTCGAGCATGGATTGCCCGCCCACGACCAGCGCGGGTTTGTCCACTCCGCCCATCCGGCTGGCCTTTCCTCCGGCCAGCACGATGGCGTCGACGGGTGTCACGATCCCGTTCCTGGGTGGGGGAGTGTCAGGGCCTCACTGCGCATGGTTGAAGATCGTAGTGGCACGCTGTTCAGGGGTCGCCGGGCACGCCGGAAACCTGCGCTTGCTAAGCAATTGCCGATAGTCGTTACGTTATGAGATGTGGCACGACACATAGTAGAAATGGTCTTGTTTTAACCTTCGGAACAATCGCATATGGCAGTATCCGAGTCGAGAACTGGCGGAGTATGCGGCGTTCGTCACAGTTCGCACCAGGCGTCACACCGGGTCCCACTGTCCGGAACCAGGAGGACTCAGAGCGATGAAGGTTGGTTTGCTGAGTGTTTGTGGAGAGGGAACGGCGTGGTGCTGGGCGTGAAACCGGATAGGGACTCGGACGATCTGAAGCCGCCGACTTTCGGATTGCTGCTGCGCCGCCTGCGTGATGCGCGGGGCGTATCACGCGAAAGGCTCGCGTTCAACGCCGGTGTGAGCGCCAGCTACATCAGCCATTTGGAGAAGGGCGATCGCGGCCACCCCACCCGGGAAGTGGTGGATGCGCTGCTGCGATATCTGGACCGAATAACCCCGCTGTCCGCCGTCGAGCGCCGCCATCTGCTCGATCTGGCCGGACTCGGGGTGAGCGAATTCCCGTCCGTGGAGCAACTGCGCGCGGAAATCACCGACGACATGCGCCGCGCCCTCGATCTGCACGAGCCGAATCTGGCAGCCTACGTCGATACGCGCTGGAATGTGCTGGCGTGCAACGAAAGCTACGCGCGCGCATTCCCGGGGCTGGAGCGCGACACCAATATTCTGCGCTGGTTCCTGGGCAACGACGCGGCGCGCGAGGTGATGGTCGAGTGGGAGGAAGAGGTCCGGCTCACCGTGCACTGGTTGCGCGGGCTGATCGCGAGCTCTGGAGATACCGCCTGGTCGGTTGAATTCCTCGCAGAACTCGGACGTTTCGGACTTTTCCGGGAAATGTGGGACGAGGGCATCGCCGCCTACGGACGGCCCCGCGCCACCATGCGCCTGCGCGAGCGGCAGACCGCCCGGCGCTTCGATATCGCGGTCCAGCTGTTCAGCGTCTTCAACGCCGCCTACCCCAGCCAGATCCAGATCTTCCTCGGTATCCCGAGCTGGCACGAGGCCGGGACGTCCCCCGATGGGACCGCCTCCGACGAGGGCACCGGCCGGCCGTGACCGCCATGGGCACGGCCCGCAGGGCTGCTGCGCTGGCGACCGGCTACTGCGCGGCCTGAATCTCGCGCTCGGCCCGATTCTCACGCTGACCCCGCTTGGCGGGCCACGGCGCCGACAGCGCCCGCGCCAGCCGGCCCTCGCGCCGCGCGGTGGACTGCTCGACCAGCCGGATCAGCAGGGGCGCAACGACTTCCGGATGGGTCCAGGCCGCACCGTGCCCGGCGCCGGGAATGGTCACCACGCCGCCGGCGCCGGACAGCCCGGCGGCGAGCGCCTCGGACTTCTGGGACGTGCTGTTGCCGTCGTGGCTCCCGCGCACCACGAGGGCGGGCGCGGTGATCTCCGATAGTCGGTGCAGCACCGAACGCCGCTCCATCAGGCAGCGGGCCGCGGGCATGATGGCCTTGCGGTCGGAGCTGTACCAGCGACTGGTCCAGGCCCGCCACTGCCGCGGATCGGTGCCGCCGATGAGCTGCGGGGCCAATTCGGCCACCAGCGGGGCCATCGGCTCCTCTCCGGTCCAGCGTTCGAAGAATTCGCGGTAGTAAGCCAATTCGGCCGGTGTGCACGCGGTCGCCTCGGTATCGATAAGGGCGAGCCCCTGGACGCGTTCGGGCGCGAGCAATGCCATGCGCAATGTGGAGTAGCCGCCCTGACTCATTCCGCCGATGACCGCGCGCTCGATTCCGAGATCATCGAGCACCGCCAATCCGTCGGCCGCGAGATCCCAATAGCTGAACGGTTCGCCATCGGGTGTCCGTGTCCGTCCATGGCAACGCGCGTCGACCGTTACGAGATTGATACCGGCGGCTGCCAGGGATTCGCGCATCGGCTCGAACATCGACTCGTCCATGAAGAATCCGTGGGCGAGCAGAAGCGTGGGGCCGCTGACCTGGCCGATGTTGTAATGCACTGTTGCTGAACCTGATCGCACATAAGGCATGGTCAGACCATAAACGGCGGAACACGCCACTCCCTATATGTTTGCCCGCGTGGTGCCAGGCACCCTGCGGTGCGGTTCCCGGCGGGTACCCACACTGGCCAGTGTCAGTACTGCTAGGGGTTTGCCCCAGATTGCCCCAAAACTGGACAACAAGATCACGGGCCCATTTAAATCAGCGCATGGCGCTTTTGGGACAAGCGCATTTTCAAGGGAGGAAACAAATGTTCGACGTCACCACGGCTCGGCGGAACGACTTCCGGATCGACCGCGGCGCGGGATTGCGGGAGTCGCTCGAAGGCCTGTTGCTCCATGACGGTGTCGGCCTCGATGCCCGTATGCGCCACGCGATCGCCGCGGTCGTTCACCTCGCGGTCGACGCCCCGCTGGGCGTTCCGGAAGACGCCGAGGAATTCCTGGGCCGGCTGGATGCCTCGTGGTTGTTCGCCGCGTGGAATGACAGCGATCAGGAACTCTCTCTTCTGAATACCCTCGCGGGCGGCGAGGTTCCGGCATTGAGCTGGTGCGAACTCATGTTCACCACCGCGCTCGCGCCATGGTCGGGCGCTCCGGCGGCCGTGCACGCCCGTCGTATCTTCGTCAATGGTGAGCAGGCGCGGTTGGCTGCGGTCAGTGGTGACTGCGGCATAGGTCGGTAAAAACCATACCGTGCGTTTTTCTTTCTGAAACTTGTATTGAAGGGATGAGGATAGTGAAACTGCTTTTCACCAATTTCGATGCCATGTTCGAATCTCTCGCCCGCCGTGACGGAGCCGACTCCGAATCCTGGCACCAGCAGGCCCTGTGCACCCAGACCGACCCCGAGGCCTTTTTCCCCGACAAGGGCGGCTCCACCCGCGAGGCGAAGCGCATTTGCTCCTCGTGCGACGTGCGCAAGGAATGCCTCGACTACGCGCTCTCCCACGACCAGCGTTTCGGCATCTGGGGCGGACTCTCGCCGCGCGAACGCCGCCGCTTCGAGCGCGGCGCGGCCTGATGGCCGTTCCGGCCCGGCAATTTCGTCGATCCGGCCGGAGTTTTTCGATGATTTTCGTTAGTAAGGGACAGAATTCCTCCGTGGCTCGGGGCCGGTAGCCGGTTCATTCCTCGAATCGGAACCGGGCCCGCCGCAGGTCCACGCGATCCCCGGCCAGCGGGCAGCCCTCGGCGGCCAGCTCGGCCAACTGCCGATGCGCCAAATGTGGTGCGGGCGTACCGTTTGCGCGCAGCACCCGATGCCAGGGCAGATCCGCGGCGTCGGTGCGCATGATCCAGCCCACCGTGCGCGGTGTGGACAAGCCCGCCGCGGCCGCGATATCGCCGTAGGTGGCGACCCGGCCGGGCGGAATCGCCGCCACCAATTCCCGCACTCGCTCGATTTCGGCTTCGCTGGTGGGCATTTCACGCCTTCCGTGAGATCAGAGCAGTGTGCGGATCAGTTCCGCGGTCCGCGCGGGGCGCGCCTGCGACACCATGTGGTCGCAGTCGAACTCGTGGACGGTGAGCCGGTCACCCAGATGCGCGGACAGCGCCGCCCGGAAGTCCGGGGACACCAGCGGCGGATCCACCTTCATCGCCTGCACCATGACCGTCGGCAGCTCCCGCGGCGGCAGCACGAAGTCGCGCGCGATCTCACCCCAGTAGGCGATGATCGCGGGCAGCGTCATCCGCCAGCCCACCCGGCCGTGCGCGGTCGGCACCAGATGCTCGGCCAGCTCGGCATCCAGCACCGCGGCGTCGACCTCACCCCACGCGGTCTCCAGCTTGTCGAAACGGGCCTGCTCGACACTCTCGTAATCCGGCGACGCCAGCATGGACGTCGCGATGCTCAGCATGCGCTCGGCCTCGAGACCGATGGCCGGATCCAGCAGCACCAGACCGCGCACCAGATCCGGTCGGCGATGTGCCAGATGCACCGCGACGGCCGCGCCGAACGAATGCCCGAGTGCCACCACCGGTTCGCCGGTGCCGAGTTCCGGCAACGCGGCGAGATCATCCACGATCGCCTCGAAATCCCACGGCGGCACGCCGGGCGACCTCCCGTGCCCGCGCAGATCCGGTGCGATGATCCGGACGTCGGGGAGATGTTCGTCGGCCAGGGCCTGCCAGCGCTTGCCATGGCCCGTCAACCCGTGCAATGCCAGCACGACCGGACCGGTCGGGGGACCGAAACGATGAGTATGAAGCTCCACCACACGCCTATTCTGCTGCCTGCCCGCGCCGCGGGAAATCGCGGACCACGCTCGCCCCGGCCGATCATGAACGCCTCAGGGAATGTGACAGGCAGCACGGACAACTCATGGCAAACGAAAACTGTCGGGCCGGTCTGTTGAAATAGCCGACGTGATGCGATCGGATAGCTCGGTGCAATTGGTGCGCCGAGCCGAGGCGGAGACACTCCCCAGGGAGTGGGACCCCGCCCTCCGGCCGCTCTTCCACGAGCTCGGCGCCGACCCCGGCTGGCGACCCTGGCACGTGCTCGGCGGGCCCGGCACCGGGAAGACCACGCTGCTGGCCGAGGTGGCCGCCGCCCGCATCCTGGCCGGGGCCGCGCCGGAATCGGTGCTGGTCCTCACCTACACCAAGCGGGCCGCCACCGCCGTGCGCGCGGCCATCACCGCCCGCGTTGCCGCGGCCGCCGCCGATCCGGCCGGGTTCGATTCCGCCGCGTTCGATCCGGACGTGGCCGGCGTGCCCGGCGCGACCCGGGGGCCGCTGGTGCGGACCGTCCACTCCTACGCCTTCGGCCTGCTGCGCACCTTCGCGGCGGCTCACGGCAATCCGCCGCCGCGTCTGCTCACCGGATCCGAACAGGACATCGTGATCCGTGAACTGCTGCGCGGCGACCTCGCCGACGGCGCCGCCGGATGGCCCGAACGCCTGCATCCGGCGCTCACCGCGGCGGGGTTCGCTGAACAATTGCGGGACCTCATGCTGCGGGCCACCGAACGCGGTCTGGGACCCGAGGATCTGATCGAACTCGGACGCGAACATCGGCACCCCGAATGGGTCGCCGCCGGCTATTTCGCCGAACGCTACGAGCAGATCATGATGCTGCGCTGGTCGGTCGGCATGGACGTGCCCGAGGCCAGCGCGCCCGCCCTCGACGCCGCCGAACTCGTCACCGCCGCCCTCGACGCCTTCCAGACCGACCCGGAACTCCTTGCCGCCGAACGCGATCGGCTGCACTGCGTCCTCGTCGACGACGCCCAGCACCTCGATCCCCATGCCGCTCAACTGATCCGCCGGCTGGGCTCGGGCAATGCCGCCACCATTATCGCCGCCGATCCCGACCAGGCCGTCTACGCCTTCCGTGGCGCCGACCCCCGCTTCGCCGCCGACCCCGGCGCCCCCTCGGGCCGCCGCATCATTCTCCGCCGGAACCATCGCTCGGGCACCGCTGTCCAGAAAGTAGCCGACCGCATCGCCTCCCGCCTCCCCGGCTCCGCGACCCATCGCACCCCGCCGGGTTCCGGGAACGCTGCGCCCGAAATGTCCGAAACATACTGGGGTGCGCCGCAACTCGAGGGCGAGGTGCGGGTGCAGGTGCTCACCACACCCGCCAAGGAGGCGGCGCTGATCGCCGACCATCTGCGCCGCGCGCACCTCACCCACGGCGTGCCCTGGTCCCGCATGGCCGTGATCGTCCGCTCGGTGCCGCTGTCGCTGGCCCCGCTGCGCCGGGCGCTGCTGGCCGCCGGGGTGCCGGTGCGGCAGCCGCCCGCCGACGTCCCGCTCGCCCGGCGGCGAGGCGCGGCCTGGATGTTGTTGGCGCTGCGCGCGATCACCGCCGGTGACCCGACCGCGGTTCGCCACCCGCGGCCCATCGCGTTCACCGCGGACGACGCGCTCGACCTGCTGGCCGGACCCCTGGGCGGAGCCGACCAGATCAGCCTGCGCCGACTCCGGCGCGGCATCCGGCGCACGGTGATGGAGCTCGGCTATCCGCGGCGTGACGTCGCGGACGAGGCGGTCATCGCGCCGGGCGACGCGGCGGACCCTGTTGTGGTGGAGACTGATTCGAGCATCGACGGGGACGCCGATCGTTTCGCCGACCTGGACCGATCGTCGGCGGAGATCCTCCGGGATCTGCTGGTGGGCGCCGGGAACCGCGTCGTGCTCGAGAAGCTCACCACCGTGGAGGCCGCGCCCCTGCGGCGCGTGCTGAAGGCGCTGGGCCGGGCACGGAAGCTGCGCCGCGAAGGAGCCGGGCTCGAAGACGTGATGTGGGGCGTGTGGACCGCCTCCACCCTGGAACGGCGCTGGGTGGGCCAGTCCGAGCGCGGCGGCGCGGGCGGCATGCAGGCCGATCGCGATCTCGACGCGGTGGTCGGGCTGTTCGAGGCCGCCGCGGTCTACGTGGACCGGCTGCCGCGCGCCACCGTCGAGGGCTTCGTGGAATACCTGGAGCAGCAGGTGATTCCACAGGACAACGCGCCGATCACCGACCCGGGCGAGGCGGTGACCATCTGCAGCGCGCACGCGGCCACGGGGCAGGAGTGGGACACCGTGGCGGTCGCCGCCGTCCAGGAGGGGGTCTGGCCCGACCTGCGGCTGCGGGGCACCCTGCTGGGCGTCGAGGAACTGGTGGACCTGCTCGCGGGCGTGGGCGGCTCGGGGGAGAAGGTGAGCCGGTCCGCGCCGCTGCTGGCCGAGGAGCGGCGGCTGCTGCTGGTCGCGTGCAGCCGGGCCCGGCGGTCGCTGCTGGTCACGGCGGTCGAATCGGTCACGGGCGACCAGGATCTGGTGCCGTCACGCTTCCTCGGCGAGCTGGACGCCGACGCCGCCGACGGGCGACCGGGCAAGATTCCACCGGCCGTGGACCCTGGCCGTGCCCTGGCCATGCACGCCCTGATCGCGGAATTGCGCACCGCCGCTTGTGATCCCGAGTCCGGCCCGGAACGCCGCGCCCGCGCGGCCCGGCAGCTGGCGCGGCTGGCCCAGGCGGGCGTGCGCGGTGCGCACCCCGACGACTGGTACGGCACCGCCGAACTCTCCTCGGTGAATCCGTTGTGGGACAGTGAATCCGGGGTGATCTCCCTGTCTCCGTCCACCGTCGACCAGCTCGAGACCTGCCCGCTGCGCTGGGCGCTGGAACGCCACGGCGGCAGCGACGCCGAGAATCCGCACGCCCTCAAGGGCAATCTGGTGCACACCCTGGTGCAGGCGCTGGCCGGGCAGGTCAGCGAAATCCAGGTGAAGCAGGCCCTGGTGAAGGCGTGGAAGAAGGTCGACCCGACCGCCCGCGACGGCGAGAACTGGCATTCCCGGGCGGAATTGCGCCGCACCGAGACCATGGTCGACACCTTCCTGGCCTGGCTGCGCAATACCCGCGACGAACTCACCGCCATCGGCGTCGAGGTCCCGGTGGACTGCGTGCTGCCCGCCCGCGGCCCCGGTGAGGTGCCGGTGCGGATCACCGGCCGGGTGGACCGGGTGGAGCGAGATGGCCTGGGCCGCTTCGTCATCGTGGACGTCAAGACCGGCAAGACGCCCATCTCCAAGCAGGCCGCCGAGGAGCACGCGCAGCTGGCCACCTACCAGGTCGCCGCCGCGGAGGGCGCGCTCGGCGAGGGCGAACCAGGTGGCGCGCGCCTGGTCTACGTCGCCAAACCCAGTGCCAAGGAAGGCGCCACCCAGCGCGCCCAGCCGCCGCTGGACGCCGCAGGCGTCGACAGCTGGCGCGATATCGTGCACCACGCCGCCGACGCCTCGAAGGGCCCCAGCTACCTGGCCATGCGCAATGACGGCTGCCGCCACTGCAAGGTGGCGGGCAGCTGCCCCGTGCAGGACCGCGGCCGCCAGGTGACCGACGAGTGACCGCCGCATCGAACGGCGATCCCGTGGCAGGCGACGGCCGGGCCGCCGGAGGCCGCGTCACCCCGCGCCAACTGGCCGACGCGCTCGGCCTGCCGCCGCCCACCGACGAACAGGCCGCCGTCATCGCCGCCCCGCCCGGACCCACCCTGGTGGTGGCGGGCGCGGGCGCCGGCAAGACCGAGACCATGGCCGCTCGCGTGGTGTGGATGGTGGCCAACGGCCTGGTCGAACCCGATCAGGTACTGGGCCTGACCTTCACCCGCAAGGCCGCCCAGCAGCTCACCACCCGCATCCGCACCCGCCTGGCCCGGCTCGCGGGCGCGCCCGTCGTGCGCGACCTCGACCCCACCGGGCACCTGCGCGCCCAGCTCGCCGCCGCCGAACCCGAGATCAGCACCTACCACTCCTACGCGGGCCGCCTGCTCACCGAATACGGCCTGCTGCTGCCGGTGGAACCCACCGCCATCCTGCTCACCCAGACCCAGCTGTGGCAGCTCGCCTACCGCGTCGTCTCCACCTGGGACGGCGACCTGGACACCGACCGCAGCCCCGTCGGCGTCACCGAAGCCGTCCTCGCCCTGACCGGGCAGCTCGCCGAACACCTGGTCCATCCCCGCGAATTGGCCACGGCCCACCTGGAATTGGAGCGCCTGGTCCATACCCTCCCCGCCGGGCCGCGCCAGAAGGGCGGCCCCAAACGCGCCCTCACCGACATCGTCGAAGCCCAGCGGGAGCGAGTCGCCCTGCTCCCGCTGGTGGACCGCCTCGCCGAGGAACTCCGCCGCCGCGGGGCCCTCGACTTCGGGGCTCAGATATCGCTGTCCGCCCGTCTCGCCGCCACCCATCCGGAAGTCGGTGTGGCGGAACGGGACCGCTTCCGCCTCGTGCTGCTCGACGAGTATCAGGACACCGGGCATTCCCAGCGCATCCTGCTCTCGGCGCTGTTCGGAACGGCCGCCGATGCACCGGCAGTCGCTTCGGAATCAGGTGCACCACAGCGTGATTCGATAAGTGGTATCGAACGCGATGCCGGAGCGGGTCGTGAGTCGGCGCGACCGACGACCGGGGTGGATGATTCCCGCGCAGAGGCCGGATCGGCCGAGCCGAGTGTGGTGAGGGCGCATCGTCAGCGGCTGGCGGTGACCGCCGTGGGTGATCCCATGCAGTCCATCTACGGCTGGCGTGGCGCGTCGGCGGCCAATCTGCCGCGGTTCACCACCGACTTCCCCAGCGCGCCAGGGGTTCCCGCGCCCGTGCTGCCGCTGCTCACCAGCTGGCGCAATCCGCCCGAAGCGCTGGATCTGGCCAACCTGGTGTCGGACCCGCTGCGCGAGCGGGCCGCGCGGGGCGGGGGGGTGACGGTGGACGCGCTGCGGCCCCGGCCCGACGCCACCGACGGCCTGGTGGCGCTGGCTCTGGCGGAAACCGTTGCGATGGAACGGGAATGGGTGGCCGAGCGGATCGCCGCCGAATGGGCCGAGGCGGCCGAGGCCGAGAACCCGCCGCCGACCTCCGCGGTGCTGGTGCGGCGCAATGCCGATGCCGCGCCGCTCGCCGAGGCGCTGCGGGAGCGCGGGCTGCCGGTGGAGATCGTGGGCCTGGGCGGGCTGCTGCACACGCCGGAGGTCGCCGATATCGTCGCCACCCTGCGCCTGATCGCCGACCCGGCCGCCGGCAGCGCCGCGGTGCGCATCCTCACCGGCGCGCGCTGGCGCATCGGCGTCTCCGACATCGCCGCCCTGTCCCGCCGCGCCCGCGAGCTGTCCATCCGCCGCCCGGCCGGGCAGACCGACGCCATCACCGACACCGCCACCCTGGACGAGGCGCTGCGCGAGGTCGCCCCCGAACCCGCCGAGAAGGCTGGCCTCGGCGACGCCATCGCGGATCCCGGTGAGGCGGAACAGTATTCGCCGCAAGGTTTCGCCCGCATCGTGGCGCTGGGCCGGGAACTGGGCGCGCTGCGCGAACGCTCCGGACAGCCGCTGGCCGAACTGGTCGCCGATGTCGAGCGCACCATCGGCGTCGGCGTGGAGACCCAGGCCCGCCGCACCCACGCCGCCGCCGGGCGCGAACACCTCGACGCCTTCGCGGAGGTGGTGGCCGGCTACACCGCCGACCACCGCTCCTCCCTGACCGGGCTGCTCGACTTCCTCGCCGCCGCCGAGGAGGTCGAGAACGGTTTGGAGCCGGGCGAAGTCGAGGTCGCCCACGACCGGGTCCAGGTCCTCACCGTGCACGCCGCCAAGGGCCTGGAATGGGAGGTGGTCGCGGTCCCGCACGTGGTGGACGGCACCTTCCCCTCCGGCACCGGCACCGCCACCTGGATGGGCGCGCTCGCCGAACTCCCCACCTCGCTGCGCGGCGACCGCGCCCAGGAGGACGCCACCGACGGCGTGCCCGTCCTGGACCTGGCCGACCTCTACGACCGCGCCGACCTCGAACGCGCCCTCGACGAACACAAGAAGGCCCTCGCCGCCCGCCGCCTCGACGAGGAACGCCGCCTGTTCTACGTGGCCCTCACCCGCACCGAACGCGCCCTGTTCGTCTCCGCCCACCACTGGGCCGAGACCGGCTCGAAACCCAAGGGCCCCTCCGGTTTCCTGCTCGAACTGAAGAACGAGACCGAGACGCCGGGCTCGTCGCTGTCCGGCGGCGTGCAGATCGACCGCTGGGACGACCCGCCGCTGCCCGGCACCCCCAACCCCTTCACCGACAACCCGCAGACCGCGACCTGGCCCCGCGACCCGCTCGGCGGCCGCCGCGAATTCGTGGAGGAGGGCGCGGCCCTGGTCAAGGCCGCCCTCGACGTACTGCGCGACGAATCCCGGCCCGAACAGATCGAACTCGACTTCGGTCCCGGATTCGGCGACCCGGCAACCGATCCCGAGACCACCGACGGCGCGTCGGACGACCTCGGCGAGGAGGACCCCGAGGGCTGGGCCGAGGACGTCGACGCCCTCATCGCCGAGCACCGCGCCGCCGAACAAGCCACCCGCGAGGTCGAACTCCCCGGCCAGCTCGCCGCCACCGCCCTGGTCGACCTGCGCGCCGATCCCGCGAAAC
Organism: Nocardia sp. NPDC059764; assembly: GCF_042732555.1. NCBI lineage: Bacteria > Bacillati > Actinomycetota > Actinomycetes > Mycobacteriales > Nocardiaceae > Nocardia > Nocardia sp. NPDC059764. The sequence continues at coordinate 3,116 of NZ_JBHWHH010000070.1, read as the reverse complement.
TCGCTGCGCGCCTGCGCCGTCCGCTGCCCTACCCGCCCAGCCCCTACACCCGCCGCGGCACCGCCTTCCACGCCTGGCTGCAACGCTGGTTCGCGGGCGCGCGCCTGCTCGGCTTCGAAACCCTGCCCGGCGCGGCCGACACCGGCGACACCGACGCCGACCTGATGCGCCTCCAGGAAGCCTTCCTCGCCTCCCCGTGGGCCGACCGCAATGCCATGGAAGTGGAGATCTCCTTCGAGACCACCATCGCCGGCACCGTGATCCGCGGCCGCATGGACGCCGTCTTCCGCCGGCCCGACGGGGCCTGGGTGATCGTGGACTGGAAGACCGGCGCGGAACCCCGGCGCGGCGAAGAGGATTCGGTCGCCGTGCAGCTGGCCGTCTACCGGCTGGCCTGGGCCCGGCTGGAAGCCGCGCGCAGCGGCCGCCCCGAAGCCGAGGTGCTGGCCGAGACCTTCGCCGCCTTCCACTATGTCCGGTCCGGCCGCACCATCGCGCCCACGCACCTGCCCGGCCCGGCCGAACTCGCCGCCATCATCACCACCGCGGCTCCCCGCCGCGCGCCGCAAGCACCGCCGCTGCCGGACGAACCCCCGCTGCCGGACGAACCGGACTACGACGACCCCGGGCCCACCGAACCCGTCGAGGTCGAATTGCTGCGCCCCCGGCCCACTACGACGCGCCCCGGAACTCCGGAACGCCCCGAGCCCACGGCGCGTCCGGGAGTTTCCGCAGTAGAGGATGACGCCGCGCCGCCGCTGGGCTCAGAAGCGCCACTCGGCCCGGATGCGCCGCCGGATGTCGAGCCGCCTGCCGACGCGGACATCGGTTCCCGGTCCGGCACGCTCCGGGATCCGCTGCCCGACTTCGACTTCCCGCTGTCCGACTTCAATCTCCCGCCAGATTTCGAGCCGCCACCGGACCCGGAGTACCCGCCGCCGGACCTCCTGGGATGAGTCCCCGGTCGCGGCTCGAGTTCGCGACGCGCCCCGCTGGGAACCGCCGGGCACTGGTCGGCCCGGTACGCTCCGGACCTGTGCCGCTGCCAGAAGTGCCAGAAATGAACGGTGATTCGCGTGTTGGGTGATTCTTCGCGCGGACTGGCCGGGCTCACCGATCGGCCCGACTTCGCGCTCGTCGGTGTGCTGCGGATCCCGTCCGCGCAGTCCAGCCCCTGGTATTCGCTGCTGCGGCGGCTCGGCCTGGCGGTGCTGCTGCTGGTCGGGGCCACCCTGGTCGTGTACGTCGGCCGCGAAGGCTACAACGACAACGCCCGCGAGCACATGGGTCTGCTGGATTGCGCGTACTACGCGACCGTCTCCCTGTCGACCACCGGCTACGGCGACATCACCCCTGTCACCCCGACCGCGCGGCTGATCAATATTCTCGTGGTCACGCCACTGCGGATCCTGTTCCTCATCGTATTGGTCGGCACCACCCTGTCCGTGCTCACCGAACGATCCCGGCAGGCGTTCAAGATTCAGCGATGGAGGCGCACCGTGCGTAATCACACCGTGGTAGTCGGCTACGGCACCAAGGGCCGCACGGCCGTGGACGCCATGCTCGCCGACGGCGAACAGCCCAGCAATATCGTCGTCGTCGACACCGACCCGCAGGTCCTCGAATTCGCCGCCAACGCCGGACTGGTGACCGTGCAGGGCTCGGCCACCAAGTCGGATGTGTTGCGGCTGGCCGGGGTTCAGCACGCCTCGGCCGTCGTGGTCGCCGCCAACCGCGACGACACCGCGGTGCTGGTCACCCTCTCCGCCCGCGAGATCAACCCCAAGGCAAGGATTTCCGCCGCCGTCCGCGAGGCCGAGAACACCCACGTGCTGCGCCAGTCCGGCGCGGACTCGGTGGTGGTGTCCTCCGAGACCGCGGGCCGGCTGCTCGGCATCGCCACCACCAAGCCCACCGTGGTCGACATGATCGAGGACCTGCTCACCCCCGACGTCGGTTTCGCCATCGCCGAACGCGACGTGGAGACCGAGGAGATCGGCGGCTCCCCGCGCCACCTGCGCGACATCGTGCTCGGCGTGGTCCGCGACGGCAACCTCATCCGGGTCGGCGATCCCGAGACCGACGCCCTCGAGGCCCACGACAAGCTGCTGTATCTGCGGCGCGTCCACGCCTGAGCGGGGCGCCCGTCTAGTCTCGGGGTGTGTCAGCTTTTGAGCTCAATGCCGTTCCGGTGCTGTCGCGGACCTCGCTCGACCGCGCCGAACACCTCCGCTCCGACGAACAGGCGCTGAAAGAGGGCTGGCCCCAGGCCAAACTCCTCCGGATGAACAAGCGCGGCCAGGTCCGCGTCGACAATGGCGGCGTGGTGCTCGAGGCCGCGCTCACCCTCGCCTCCGAACGCGCCCCCGAGGCCGTCTTCCTCGGCGTCGACGGCGACATCCACCTGTGGGCGGTGCGCGACAACACCATCGAGGGCGAACTGGCCGACCTGCGCGCCTTCGGCGCCACCCTCGACCTCGACGACTTCGGCACCGGCCTGCTGGCCACCGCCATCGCGGTCCTGAACTGGCACGACAAGGCCGCCTTCAGCCCGGTCGACGGCAGCCTCACCACGCCCGCCAACGGCGGCTGGTCCCGGATCAGCGAAGCCGGGCACGAGGACTTCCCGCGCACCGACCCGGCCGTCATCTGCCTCATCCACGACGGCGGTGACCGCGTCCTGCTGGCCCGTCAGCACACCTGGCCGCAGGGCCTGTTCTCACTGCTGGCCGGATTCGTGGAGGCGGGGGAGTCCCTGGAACGCTGCGTCGAACGCGAGATCAAGGAGGAGGTCGGCGTCGACGTCCGCGAGATCCGCTACCTGGGCAGCCAGCCCTGGCCGTTCCCGCGCTCGCTCATGCTCGGCTTCGCCGCGGTCGGCGACCCGGACCAGCCCCTGGCCTTCAGCGACGGCGAGATCGCCGAGGCGTACTGGTTCACCAGGGCCGAGGTGCGCGACGCGCTCGCCGCGGGCGCCTGGGGATCACCCACCGGAACCACCGGCGGCGAGGCGAAACTGCTGCTGCCGGGCTCGATCTCGATCGCCCGGACCATCGTCGAATCCTGGGCCGCCGAGAACTGAGCTCACACAACAGGAAGCCGCACACCTACGGGTG
>NZ_JBHWHH010000069.1:0-33989 GCF_042732555.1 Nocardia sp. NPDC059764 | reverse complement strand
GGGGGGGGGGGGGGCCCCCCCCGCCCCCGCCCCCCCCCCCCGGCTCCGAGCCTCGATCAGCCCCGGGTCCAGGCCGGATCGCGGCCGGTCAGTCCCAGGACGCGGTCCAGCAGCGGCGCCTCGGCCGGAATGTCGACCACGGGTCCGAAGAGTCCCGGGATGCCCTCCCGCGGGGTGTCGCGCAGCATGCCCAGCAGCACCGCGAGATCCGCGTCGGCCGGCTCGTAGGGACGCGCCGTCGCGCGGGCCAGGTCCCAGCCGTGCACGATCAGCTCGTCCAGCGCGAACTCGGCCATCGTCCGCGCGGGGGCGAGGACGCCGCCGACCTCGGTCTCCCCCGACCACGCGGCCGGTTCGCGCCAGGCCGCCACCAGCGCCTTCAACTGCGCGGGAATGCGGTCGCGCCAGTCCTCGGGCAGGGTCCCGACACCGGGTTCGGGCGGCTGCGAGCGGCCGATCATCTCCTTGGTGGCGCCCTGCCGGAAGCCCTCGGTGAAGCCGAGGACGTGGACCAGCATGTCGCGAACGCCGATGCCGGACGGCGTGCGGCGCTCGAGGTCGGCGTCGGAGACGGCGGCGACCACCGCCTCCAGCCCACCCGCGGCGGCTTCCAGATCGAATTCCGGAGTGGTCATGGTTCCTCCCGGAGGCATGCCGAACCGCCGGTGCGGCCCGGTCTGTCATTAGGACGGGGCGGGGCCGCGGAATTCATCGCCGGGCGCGCGAATGTGCTTGCACCGCCGCGTCGCAACCGGTTCGTTAGGTGCGATCAGCGGCGAAAAGCGCTGGTGGGGAGGAGAATTGATAGATGAAGGGTGATCGTGTGGAGATCGTCGTCGACACCGGCGACGGGTCTCGGAACTACGAAATCGTGGCCACCAGGGCCGGGCGGCGGATCGAGACGCGCATCGCGCGGGGCATTGTCGAAGTCACCGAGGTGACGAGAACCGGCGGACCGGTCCGCACGGCCCGGTTCATGGCCGGGCGGGTGCTCGCGCTGGTCGAGCATCCCGCCGATGACGGTGCGCTGCCCGGCGAGTGACACCGGGGCGGTTGCCGATCGGGGGTGCGCGGGGGGATGCTCGACTGTATCGATCCCACGGCCCACCGTGATCGATCCCACGGCCCGCCGTGAGGCCCGACTGCACGGCCCATATCCGGCAGAGAGGAGCCAGCGATGACCGATCGAACCGACGCGGTGCCCGAGGCAGACTACGTCGAACAGCACATTCCCGCTGTCCCCGACGACGAGTCCGATCTCGAATCCGATTCCGAGATCACCCAGGTGCCCGCCGACGACGCGGGCTGGACCGCGTCCGAGGGCGATCTCGTCGAGCAGTCGATTCCGGTCCCGGTCGACGACGACTACGACGAACCGCAGGGCTAGTTCGACACTCCCGCGCGCACGGTGGCGTGCAGTTCCCGCAGGCTCGACCGTTCGGTCGCGACCTCGAGCACGCGGATGCCGTGCGCGCGCCCGGTCAGCTCGTCGGCCAGCTGGGACGGGTCGACCTGGCGGTGCGGAATCCGGTAGGCGGCGCACAACGCCGCCAGATCCATGCCGTGCGGGGTGCCGAAGACCCGCTCGAACACGCCCGCGTACTGCGGGTCGCCCTGTTCGAGCAGTTCGAAGATGCCGCCGCCGTCGTCATTGGCGACCACGATGGTGAGATCCTCCGGCCGCGGCTCGCCCGGGCCGATGAGCAGGCCGGACGCGTCGTGCAGGAAGGTCAGGTCGCCCATCAGCGCGATGGTGCGGCCGGGATGGGTGAGCGCCGCGCCGACCGCCGCCGAGACGGTGCCGTCGATGCCGGCCACGCCGCGATTGGACAGCACCCGGATGCCGGGGCGCGGGTGCGCGACCAGGGCCGCGTCGCGCACCGGATTGGACGCGCCGAGCAGCAGCTGGTCGCCGTCGTGCAGGGCGCCGAGCACCACCGCCGCGACGTGCAGCCCGGTCGGCTTCGGGTGTCCGGCCAGCTCGGCCCGCACCACCGACACGGCCTTCTCGTTCAGCTCCCGGCACAGCTCCAGCCATTCCGGCCGGGGCGCGCCGTGCGTCACCGCGCGGGTGCCGGTGCCCACCACATTGCCGGACACATCGGGCCAGCGCGGGCCCGTGGTCAGCGCGAACACCGTGACCTCCGGGTCGGCGAGGACCTTGGACACCTGCCGGTGCAGGGTCGGCCGCCCGGTGATGATGGCCTGCCTCGGCCGCAGCAGCGGCAGGGCCAGCGGGTGCAGGGCGGGGCCGTGCATGGGCGCGGTCGGCTCGGCCACGGTCGGCAGCGCCGCGAGTTCTGGACGGTGGCCCGCGCCGTGACCGGAGATGACCACGGTGTCCGAGGTCAGGTCGATGTCGAGCGGCACGTCCAGGGTCGCGTATTGGGTTGCGGTCCAGGGCTGTTCGCCCTCCCGGCCGGCGGGCAGCGAGTCGCCGGCGGCCAGGTCCGGGACCAGCGGTTCGCGCAGCGGGATGTCGAAGTGCACGGGTCCGGCATTGCCGGAGCGGGTACCGCGGGCGGCGGCCAGCACCCGGCACACCGCCGAGCGCCACACACTGTTCTGCTTCGGGTAGAGCTCGGCGCCGGGTTCGTCCTCGGCCAGGCCGAGGCTGATGGCGGCGCGCACCTGGCTACCGAACAGACCGAACTGCTCGACCGTCTGGTTCGCGCCGGTGCCGAGCATCTCGTAGGGCCGGTTGGCGCTGAGCACGATCAGCGGGACGCGGGCGTAGTTGGCCTCGAGCACGGCGGGCCCGAGATTGGCGACGGCGGTGCCGGAGGTCATGACGACGGGCACCGGGCGACCGCTCGCCACGGCCAGGCCGACGGCGAGGAATCCGGCGCTGCGCTCGTCGATGCGCATGTGCAGCCGAATCTTCCCGGCCTGGTCAGCGGCCTGTAAGGCGAAGGCCAGCGGTGCGTTTCGCGATCCCGGGCACAGGACCACGTCTCGCACTCCGCCGCGCGCGAGCTCGTCGACGACGACGTGCGCCTGTGCTGTCGATGGATTCACGCCTCCAGCCTCTCAGACAGCCCGGCCCGGCGCTGCGTCGGCCCGATCACACCTATTCCGAAAAGTTAGGGTTTGCTAACCTAATCGGATGGCGAAGCGCAGCAAGCATGTCAAGCCCGAACACCGGGAAATCCTCACCGTCGAAGTACTGGCCAGCAAACGGATCAGCCCGCACTTCGTGCGGGTCACCCTGGGCGGACCGGGCCTGGCGAGCTTCACCGCCATGGGCTTCGACCAGTGGTTCCGGCTCTTCATGCCCGGCCGCGACGGCGACCTGCGCCTGCCCACCTCGGCCACCAACCTCGGCTGGTACGCGCAGTACCTGATGATGGGCAAGGAACACCGGCCGCTGGCCCGCAACTACACCGTCCGCGACTACCGGGCCGCCGGATTCGGCGAATTCGGCAGCACCGCCGAGATCGACATCGACTTCGCCATCCACGGCGACGACACCCCCGCCTCGGCCTGGGCGAACACCGTCACCCCGGGCTGCAAGGCCGGACTGCTGGACGAGGGCATCACCTACCAGGCCCCCGATCACTGCGAGTGGACGCTGCTGGTCGGCGACGAGAGCGCGCTGCCCGGCATCGCGGGCGTGCTGCGCTCGCTGCCGCGCGAGGCGAAGGGCGCGGCCTATATCGAGATCCCGTCCGACGGGGACAAGCAGGAACTGGGCGAACCCGCGGGCGTCACCGTGAACTGGCTGGTCCGCACCGACGCGCACGGCGAGGTCGGGGTGCTGGCCGCGGAGGCGGTGCGGCAGGCCGAGATTCCCGGCACCGGCGTCTACGCCTTCGTGGCGGGCGAGCAGAAGTTGGCCGCCGGCGTGCGGCGGCATCTCGCGCAGGAGCGCGCGATCCCGAAGGCGGACATCACCTTCACCGGCTACTGGCGGGTCGGCAAGTCCCAGGGATGAAGTCGCGAGTGCCCCCGAACCACCTCGCGGGCATTCGCACATGACCTCACACGGACCCCGTTCGCGGCCCCTCGCCGGGCCGCGAACCGGTCAGTTGATTAGCCAGCGTGACGCTGAACCAGCTCACCCAGACGCGGAAGCGCCTCGGCGACATGCTTCTTCGCCGACGACCGCATCGAGTTGTAGACCTTGGTCAGCGCCGGACGTGACGACGACTCGGCCCGCGCGTCGGTGACCGACAGGAGCGCGTCGGCGACCTCGTCCTGCTTGGACACCAGCAGGTCGGCGAACGAACCCGTGCCGCCGTTCTGGTACTCGGCCCAGTACGGCTCGAGCTGCTCGACGAACTTGGGCACGAAGGACTCCAGCGCGTCGCCCACGATCGAGGGGCTGACCTTCTTGATCGCGGCGTAGCCGCCCTTGACGACGAGGCCCGACGCGCCGCCCTTGTCCGACACCTCCTCGTCCAGAACCTTCTCCGCATCCGCGATGAAGGCGGGACGCTTGGCGTCATCGAGCAGGGATTCAGACAGTGCTGCAACCACTTTCAGGTTCCTCCGGATAGTTTTTCGATGAACGAGCGCACGCAACTATACGCACCGGTGTCCCCGCGCACACGATGCCAATGCGCTGCTACTGCCACAGCAGCAACAGCACTGTAAAGCACCCGCAATCGATTGGCAGCGTTTCACTTTCGGCGACTGTTCCCCGGTCGTTCATTTCCCCACGGGTAACAAGTGACCGCTTTGGCCTTCGGACGGTCCATCGGCTAACGATCAGCGCCCTTGTCGGATGGCCGAATTCCGCTGCCGCAATTCCGGGTGACCTGCGAAACACCGCGCCGAACTGCGGTGGGTCTTCACCACGGCGCGAACCGGAACAGTATGTTCACTCCCGTGACCTTCAATGCGACGCTGTGGCGGCCCGTTCCGGGATTCGAGAACCTCACCGACATCACGTACCACCGGCACGTCGAGCAGGGCACGGTCCGGATCGCCTTCGATCGCCCCGAAGTCCGCAACGCCTTCCGGCCGCACACCGTCGACGAGCTCTACCGCGCCCTCGACCACGCCCGGATGACCTCCGACGTCGGCGCGGTCCTGCTCACCGGCAACGGTCCCAGCCCCAAGGACGGCGGCTGGGCCTTCTGCTCCGGCGGCGACCAGCGCATCCGCGGCCGCAGCGGCTACCAGTACGCCTCCGGCGAGACCGCCGACACCGTGGACGCCGCCCGCGCCGGACGCCTGCACATCCTCGAGGTGCAGCGGCTCATCCGCTTCATGCCCAAGGTGGTCATCGCCCTGGTCAACGGCTGGGCCGCGGGCGGCGGGCACAGCCTGCACGTGGTCTGCGACCTCACCCTCGCTTCCCGCGAGCACGCCCGGTTCAAGCAGACCGACGCCGACGTGGGCAGCTTCGACGGGGGCTACGGCAGCGCCTACCTGGCGAAGATGGTGGGACAGAAGTTCGCTCGCGAGATCTTCTTCCTGGGGCGGCCGTACACCGCCGAGGAGATGCACGCCATGGGCGCGGTCAACGCCGTCGTGGATCATGAGCGGCTGGAGGACGTCGCGCTGGAGTGGACGGCCGACATCCTGGGCAAGTCACCGCAGGCCATCCGGATGCTGAAGTACGCGTTCAACCTTCAGGACGACGGACTGGTCGGTCAGCAGCTGTTCGCGGGCGAGGCCACGCGTCTGGCCTACATGACCGACGAGGCGGTCGAGGGCCGTGACGCGTTCCTCGAGAAGCGCGACCCGGACTGGACGCCGTACCCCTACTACTTCTGACGCTCCGGAACTCGCGGGCCCTTCGCCCCCGAACCTTCGGGTGCGGCAAACGACAAGCTGTCATGCTGCACTCATGGAGATACTGAGCAGTCGGGTCATTCTCCGGCCGAACGATTACCAGCGAACCCTGGCCTTCTATCGGGATGCGCTGGGGCTGGCCATCGCTCGCGAGTATCCGGGCGGGACGGTCTTCTTCGCCGGGCAGGGACTGCTCGAGGTGGCCGGGCACGGGCGCGCGGGCGACGCGCCCAGCGGGTTCGCGGGGGCGATCTGGTTGCAGGTGCGCGACTGCGACGACGCCGCCGCGGAACTCGCGCTGCGCGGGATCGCCATCGACCGCGCGCCCGTGCGCGAACCCTGGGGGCTGATCGAGATGTGGCTGCGCGACCCCGACGGCGTGCCGCTGGTGCTCGTGGAGATCCCGGCGGATCATCCGATCCGGCGGGACATCCGGGGCGACGACTGAGGCCCGGCGGGCCTTAGCACGAAGGTAACTGTGAAACACGTCCGGGGCACCGGTTAACAGACCGTAAAGACCATGACGCAAACTGATCGGTGTGTCTGCCGAACTGCTCGTTCTGCTGATCGTTGTTTGCACAGCCTTGGCGTTCGACTTCACCAACGGATTCCATGACACCGCGAACGCGATGGCTACCTCCATCGCCACCGGGGCGTTGCGGCCGCGTACCGCCGTACTCCTGTCCGGGGCGCTGAATCTCATCGGGGCTTTCCTCAGCGTGGCCGTCGCGGCGACGGTGGCCTCGGGCATCGTCGACCTGTCGGAGGTGAGCGGGCGGGCCCTGCTCGACATCGTCTTCGCGGGTCTGGTCGGCGGCATTCTGTGGAATCTGTTCACCTGGCTGTTGGGTTTGCCGTCCAGTTCCTCGCACGCCCTGTTCGGCGGCATCATCGGCTCGACCCTGGCGGCCCTGGGCCTGCACGGCGTGATCTGGACCGCGGGCAGCAAGGGCGTCATCGCCAAGATCATCATCCCGGCGGTGCTCTCCCCCGTCGTGGCCGCGCTGGTCGCCTCGGCCGCCTCCTGGCTGGTGTACCGGATCACCCGCGGCAGCAACGAGAAGACCGTGTCCCGCGGTTTCCGCTGGGGACAGATCGGCACCTCCTCGCTGGTCTCGCTCGCGCACGGCACCAATGACGCGCAGAAGACCATGGGCATCATCTTCCTGGCGCTGATCGCGCACGGTTCGGCCAAGGCCACCGATCCGCTGCCGCTGTGGGTCATCGTGTCGTGCGCCGTCGCCATGGCCGCGGGCACCTGCCTGGGCGGCTGGCGCATCATCCGCACCCTGGGCAAGGGCCTGGTCGACATCGCGCCGCCGCAAGGCTTCGCCGCCGAATCCACCAGTGCGGCGATCATTCTCACCTCGGCCCACTTCGGCCTGCCGCTGTCCACCACACAGGTGGTGACCGGATCCATCCTCGGCTCCGGGATCGGACGGCCCGGCGCGGAGGTGCGCTGGAACGTGCTCGGCCGCATGGTGGTCGCCTGGGTGCTGACCTTGCCGCTGGCCGGTGTGGTCGGCGCGATCTGCTGGGCCATCCTGCACGGCATCGGCGGCACGGTCGGCGTGCTGGCGGTGTTCGGGCTGCTGATCGCCATGGCCGCGCTGATCTGGTACCGCTCCAAGCGCGCGGTGGTCAACTCGCACAACGTCACCGCCGACTGGGAGGGCGCGCCCGCTCCGGCCGCCCCCGCGGCGCCCGCGTCCGCGCAGCCCGAGCGCAATGACGACACCGTCGGAATCGGCTAGGAGACCGCGATGCACACCCTGCTCTCCAACCTCTCCGACCTGTGGCGAGTCGTGCTGGCCGCCATGCTCTTCGGGGCCGGGCTGCCCACCGTCTTCGCCGTCGGCATCCGCTGCCGCGCCCGCGTGGACGACGGCGCGACCGGGGCCACCCGCACCGCCGCGCTGGTCGCCTCCACCCTCTGCTTCGCGGTGGTCATGATCGCGGTGGTGGTCGGTGTGCTCTTCATCGCACGCGGCTTCCTCGCCACCCGACTCGGAATTCACCTGCTCGGCGCGTGACGCCGCCTCATCGAAAGGCACGCTCGTGAGTACCCCCGAACAGCCGACCCCGCCCGTCGCCGACCCGGCCCCCGCCGCGCCGCCGCGGCAGAACGTGCTGCAGAAGGTGCTGGACTGGCTCAAAGCCGGATATCCGCAGGGCATCCCGCAGTCCGATTACGTGGCGTTGCTGGCCGTCCTGCACCGGCGGCTCACCGAGTACGAAGTGCACCTGGTGGTGGAGCGACTGGTCCGGGACCGGGTCGCGACCCCGGATATGGATCGCGAGGACATCGAGCGCGCCGATATCGAGGCGGCCATCGCCCGAGTTGCCAAGGAGCAGCCCGGCGAGGACGATATCGCTCGGGTGGCCTCCCGGCTCGCAGCCGGTGGTTGGCCGCTGGCGACACCGACGTCCGACTGACCGCACTAGACGGAATGACACGATCGCGACCGTGAGCAATACCCTCCGAATCCTTCCCATGCCCACCGGCGCAGCGGTGGGAGAAGTATTGCCGCATCTGCGAGAGGCCTTGGAGGGCAACGGCCCGGCCTGGCTGCCCGTCCCCACCGCCGACCGCCGCGAGACCCACCGCCTGAGTTCCAGCCTGCGGCCCGGCGAGGCCATCGACGAGGAAGTGGCCCTGGTGGTCACCACCTCCGGCACCACCGGAAACCCCAAGGGCGCCATGCTCAGCGCCGCGAATCTGCGGGCCAGCGGCGACGCCACCCACGAGCGCCTGGGCGGTCCCGGACAGTGGCTGCTGGCGCTGCCCACCCATCACATCGCGGGGATCCAGGTGCTGCTGCGCAGCATTCTGGCCGGAACCGAACCGACCGTGCTCGACGTCTCCGGCGGCTTCCTGCCCGAGGCCCTGGTCGGCGCGATCGCCGGCATGCGCGGCCCCCGCCGCTACACCTCCCTGGTCCCCACCCAGCTGATCAAGGCCCTCGACGAACCCGCCGCCACCGCCGCCCTGGCCGGACTCGACGGCGTGCTGGTCGGCGGGGCCGCCACCCCGAAACCCGTGCTGGACCGCGCCCGCGCCGCCGGCATCACCGTCTTCCGCACCTACGGCATGAGCGAGACCTGCGGCGGGTGTGTGTACGAGGGAGTACCGCTGACGGGCACCGAGGTACGCATCGAGGACGGGCGGGTGCTGCTCGGCGGCGACATGATCGCCAAGGGCTACCGCAATATCCCCGACCACCCCGCCTTCGCCGAAACCGGCTGGTTCCGCACCGAGGACGCGGGATTCGTCGAGGACGGCGTGCTCACCATCACCGGCCGCCTCGACGAGGCCATCATGACCGGCGGGCTGCTGGTCATCCCGCAGGTCGTCGAGGCCGTGCTGATCACCCACCCCGCGGTCTCCGAATGCGTGGTCCTCGGCCTGCCCGACGACCGGCTCGGCCAGCGGGTGGCCACCGCCATCGTCCCGGCCCCCGGCGCGATCGCCCCCACCCTCGACGAACTGCGCGACCACGTGGTCGCCGAGCTCGACGCCATCGCCGCCCCGCGCGAGCTGGCGGTGCTCGACGAACTGCCGCTGCGTGGGCCCGGCAAGCCCGACCGCGCCGCGCTCCGCCAGCTCCTGCTGGCCGCCTCACCCAACTGACGCTCGATCGATCCGGGCCCGCCCATCCGCCGATGGACGGGCCTTTTCGCTGCTCAGGGCACCCCCGGGACCCCATGCAAGCGGCGCTTGCGTCGGCTCGCGACGCCCTTGCGTGCGCGTGCAATCGCCGTGCAAGCGGGGTGCAAGGCGCGGTCCGCAAGGTGTAGCCATGACTTCTTACACACCTGCTGAGACGCTCGCCATCGAGGCGGACGGCCTGGTCAAGGTCTTCGGGGAGCAGCGGGCCGTCGACGGCGTCAGTCTCGCGGTGCCGCGGGGGGCCGTCTACGGCGTGCTGGGCCCGAACGGGGCCGGCAAGACCACGACCATCCGCATGCTCGCCACCCTGCTCCGCCCGGACGGCGGCAGCGCCCGCATCTTCGGCCGCGACGTGGTGGCCGAACCGACCGCGGTCCGCTCCCTGATCGGCGTGACCGGCCAGTACGCGTCCGTCGACGAAAAGCTCACGGCCACCGAGAATCTGGTGATCTTCTCGCGGCTGCTCGGCCTGTCCCGGGCCGAGTCGCGGCGCAAGTCCGCCGAACTGCTCGAGGAATTCGGCCTCACCGAGGCCTCCGACAAGGCGCTGGAGAACTTCTCCGGCGGCATGCGGCGGCGCCTCGACCTGGCCGCCAGCCTGATCGCCCGGCCGCCGCTGCTGTTCCTCGACGAGCCGACCACCGGCCTGGACCCGCGCACCCGCGCCCAGATGTGGGACACCATCCGGCGCCTGGTGCGCGAGGGCTCCACGGTGCTGCTCACCACGCAGTACCTGGACGAGGCCGATCAGCTCGCCGACCGGATCGCGGTCATCGACCGCGGCAAGGTCATCGCCGACGGCACCTCCGACCAGCTCAAGTCCTCGGTCGGCCTGTCCACCCTGCAACTCACCCTCGCCGACCGCGACCGCATCGACGAGGCCCGGATCCTGGTGGGCGAGTACCTGTCCCGCGCGGCGGGCCGTGCGGTCGAGGCCACCATCACCCCCGAGGCGGGCCGCATCACCGCGCCCCTGCCCGACCCCTCCATCACCACCGACGTCCTGATCCGGTTGCGCGAGAGCGACATCCGCATCGACGAGATCAATGTCGCCAAGCCCAGCCTGGACGAGGTCTTCTTCGCCCTCACCGGACACGGCGCCGAGGACGAGACCGACAACGACACCGAACGGAGCGCGGCATGACCACGACTCTCACCGCCCCCACCGGGCGGCACGCGGCCACGGCCGCGCCCATTCCCGAAGTCTCCAACCACATCCCGTTCAGACAGACCGTGGCGAACTCGCTCACCATGGCCTACCGCGGGATCGTCAAGATCAAGCACAATCCCGAGCAGCTGTTCGACGTCACCGTGCAGCCGATCCTGTTCACCGCCCTGTTCGCCTACATCTTCGGCGGCGCCATCGGCGGCAACGTGCACGACTACCTGCCCATCCTGATCCCCGGCATCCTGGTCCAGACCGTGGTGCTGACCTCCGTCGTCACCGGCACCCAGCTGCGCGAGGACATGGACAAGGGCGTGTTCGACCGGTTCAAATCCCTGCCCATCGCTCGCATCTCGGCGCTGGCCGGCGCGCTCATCGCCGATATGGTCCGATACGGGCTGGCCACCACGCTGACCATCGGCATGGGCCTGATCCTCGGCTACCGTCCCGCCGGCGGCGTGGCCGGTGTCGTGGTCGCCGGACTGGTCGTGGTGTTCTGCTCCTTCGCGATCAGCTGGATCTGGGCGCTGATCGGCATCACCGGCAAGAGCGCACCCGCCGTCCAGGGCATGTCCATGATGATCATGTTCCCGCTGACCTTCATGTCCGGCGCCTTCGCCCAGGTGTCCACCATGCCCGGCTGGCTGCAGGGCATCAACAAGGCCAACCCCGTGTACTACATGGTCGAGTCCGCCCGCGAGCTGATGAACGGCAACGTCTACAGCTCGAACCTGGCCTGGTCGCTGATCGGCTCGGTCGTGGTCATCCTGATCTTCGCGCCGCTCGCGGTGCGGGCCTACATGCGCCGCGCCTGACCCGCTCGAAAGACATGCCCGCCCACCGGATGCCGGTGGGCGGGCGTTTTCGTGTGTCCGGGATCAGAGCACGCCGTCGAGCTCGCCCAGGAGCTCGATGATGCGCTCGGCAGCCTTGCGGCGGCCCAGCCCCGCGACCGCGTGCAGCGCGGCGTCCAGCCGCTCGTCGCCCAGTGTCGAGCGGTGCAGGTCGAGGTGCCGGGTCCAGCGCATGGATGGATAGTCCTGGCGACCGAAGACCCGCTGCGACAACGCCAGCAGCTCCAGACCGCGATCGACCTCCGAGCCGGTGGCCAACAGGAAACTGCCGACCGCGCACGCCACCGAACCCAGCTGCGGCAGATCCCAGTACTGGCCCAGCTTGCGGACCGCGATATCGGCCAACTCGGCGGCCATCCGGCGGACCAGGTCCGCGCGGCCGTGCAGGAGATGCGCGTCGATGGTCACCGAGGCCAGGATCATGTCGCCGGGGCCCGGCACGGTGACGCTCTCCGGCCAGTCCAGCAAGGGCAGCACCTGCCGGAACCGGCGTAACCCGGTGTCGGTGTCGCCTTCGACGAGTTCGATTTCCGCGAGCGCGGCCGCCACCACGGCCAGCCGGTGATTCGGCTGGGTCACGGGGGCATCGACCGCGGGAATGCCGCCGTAGGAGCCCAACACCGGCTCCAATGCCCGCCGCGCCGCCGCCGGTTCGCCGGAACCTGCCAGCGCCACGGCCAGATAGCTGCGCATCTCGACGCTCTCGTCCCAGGCCCGGAGCTCCTCCATGAGCTCGACGGTCCGGCGGTAGTAGCCGACCGCCTCCGGGTACCGGCCCGACTGGCCGTGCAAGCTGCCCAGGTGCTGGGAGGTCATCGCCGAGTTCCAGATATCACGATCGGCATTGATGCGCATGGCGATCTCGGCGTCGCGGATCGAGCCGTACACGATGCCGTTGTTCTCACACAGGTTGGCGCGCAACAACAACGCCGTGACCTGGATCTGCTGATCACTCGACCGCGTGCCGTAGGCCAGCCGCCTGGCCAGCTGCATGGTGGTGTACGACCGCGTCACCAGTTCGCCGAGAAAACGGAACACCGGGCTCATCGGAGCGCCGGAGCTCAGGGTGCGGCGGATCCAACTGCGGACCGTCGCCACCTCGCGCAACTCGGGGTTGCCGAACAGCATGTGCAGGCCCAGCATCAGATTGCCCAGCACCTGCAGATCGGTCTCCGCGGCGACCGGCGGGCGAACGCGGGCCGGCACCGTCATGATCCGGCGCGACCAGCTGATCAACTCCATGTGCGCGCCGCGCAGCACCCACAATCCGGCCAGCACCGGGAACACCGTGTGAACTACAGCCGCGTCCCGACGCTCGACGGCGTGCCGCAGCACCGCGACCAGGTTGTCCTGTTCATCGGACAGGGTCAGCACGGTGGAGATCTGTTCGGGCGATTGATAACCGGCCACCGTCTCCACCGCGAAAGCCCTGGCCCACTCCGACATCCGGTCCATCAACGGACCGGCCTCACCGGTGAGGGCGAGTTGCTCGTCGCCGAATTCCCGAACCGTTTCCAGCATCCGGTAGCGGGTGCCGCCCTGTTCGTCCTCCAGCACCGTCAGCAGGGACTGGCTCACCAGACCGTCGACCGCCGTGGGGACATCGACGATCTCGGGTCCGGACAGCACTGTCTCGGCCGCGGCGAGGGTGAACCCCGCAGGAAATCGGCACAGCCGGCGCAGGGCGATGCGCTGCGGCTCGTCGAGCAGATTCCAGCTCCACTCGATCACCGCGTACAGGGTGCGGTGCCGCTGCGGCGAACTGCGATCACCGCTGCGCAGCAAGGTGAATCGGTGATCGAGGCGGGACTCGATCTCCTCCACGCTCATGGTGCGCACCCGCGCCGCCGCCAGCTCGATGGCCAGCGGCAGACCGTCCAGCGTCCGGCAGAGGCGGGCCACCACCTCGGGATCCAGCCGCACCGACGGGCGCACCGAACGGGCGCGGGCCTCGAACAGTTCGGTCGCGGGCGACCCGGCGGAGTCGATCGTCAACGGCGGCAACGGATACACCGCCTCGGCGGTGATCTCCAGCGGCGCGCGACTGGTGGTGAGCACGGTCAGCTGATCGCTGGCCCCAACCAGATCCGCCACCAGTTCGGCCACCGGCTCGATCAGGTGCTCGCAGTTGTCCAGGATGAGCAGGGTCGGCCGCACCGCCAGCGCCTCCCGCAGCCGCAGACCGATATCGCGGCCGCGCTGCTGGAGCAGTTTAGTGCTCTCCCGGCCCACATCGGTGACGCCGAGGGTGGCCGCGATGGCGACCTCGATCTCGGCGCGGGTGTCGGCCGCGCCCGCCGGATCGGCGCGCAGCGACGCCAATTCCACCAGCGCCACCGCGGTGTCGTGGGACAGGCGCGCGCCCAGCTCATTGGCGACGCGGGTCTTGCCGGTGCCGCCCGGGCCGAGCACGGTGGTCACCCGGGAGGTTCGGACCAACCGCTCGAGCCGTTCCAGATCGGATTCGCGGCCCAGCAAGGGATTCGGCGCGACCCGCAGGCCGATGGCGGTCTCCCCCACCGGTTCCCGCGCGCCCGCGGCGTGCTGCGCGCCCAGCACCCGGCGCAGGGAACGCACCTGTCCGGCGGTCACCGGTGTGTCGGCGAAGGCCGAGCCCGAATCCTCCTGCGCGCGAACCGCGATCTGCCCGGAGCCATTGCCGTGCCGGCGACCGAGGCGGTCGTGGCCCGCCGGGCTGGGCGCCCCGCCCTGGACCGGCGGATCGCCGTCATCGTCCGAATAGCCGGGGACCGCGATGATTCTCGTATCCGGTCCGCCGGGCAGTGGTTCGCCGCGCAGGATGGCGGTGTTCAGCGCCACCAGCGCGGGGCCCGGGTCCGCGCCGAGCTGGTCGACCAGACGGGTGCGCAGGGTGGCGAAGACGTCGAGCGCCTCGTTGACGCGGCCCGCCGTCGCCAGCAGGCGCATGAGGGCGGCGTGCGCGGGCTCGTCGAACGGGTCGGCGGCCACGGCGTGCTGGGCCAGTTCGATGGCGGCGGGCAGGTCGCCGATGGCCTCGCGGGCGGTCAGTTCCAGGGTGTCCAGGGCGCGGCGGCGGGTCGCGGCCTGGGCGGCCAGGTCCTCGGCGACCGGTCCGGGCGACAGGTCCGCGCCGGGTTCGCCGCGCCACAGGGCGCGGGCGGCGGCCAGCCGCTCCAGGCAGGCGGCGTGGTCACCGGCGGTATGGGCTTGGCGGGCTTGCCTTTCGAGGGACTGCGCCAGGCTCAGGTCGACCTGGTCGGCGGTCAGCATGAGCCGGTAGCCGGCCGGGCCGATCTCGAGCAAGCCGTCGGGCAGCGCCGAACGCAGTCGCGAGACCTGGGTGTGCAGGGCGTTCATCGGCGCGCGCGGCGGATCATCGCCCCACACCTCGTCGATCAGGGCCTGGGCGCTGCGGCTGCGGCCGGGGTGCACGGCCAGGGCCGCCACCAGCAGCCGGGCCCGGGCTCCGGGTACAGCGGTGAGCGCGCCGTCGCGGCGCAGGGCGATCTCACCCAGCAGTGCCACCAGGATCGAGTCGCCCACATCCGCCACCCGCGCGCTGCCCGCGCTGCTCGAACTGCCTTTTTCCGAATTCATTCCCAACCAATCGTAGGTGAGCGATCCCGCCACCGCCGGACGCGCCGGGCCACGAGCGCGGGTACCGGCTTACCCGAGCGACCGGACTCGCGGCCACCGGTTTTGCCGAGGGTCGGCCGTCGGCGGGCGGCAATATCTAGGCTCTGGGCATTGCCGAATTCGACGTACAGCAGGAAACGGTCATCAAGGCCGATCCCGCTCAGGTTCAGGCGCTCGCGGCAAGGACTTCGAGAAGGGCCTGGCCCAGCTCGAGGCCTGAGCCGCACCGCTGTCGAACTGGGCGGGCACGGCCCGCGCCCCTCGCATTAGGCTGCGGTGCATGGCTACAGCAGCACAGTGGATCGAGGGCGCGCGGCCGCGCACCCTTCCGAACGCCATCGCCCCGGTGCTGGCGGGCACCGGCGCCGCGGCCTCGATCGGCGGGTTCGTGTGGTGGAAAGCGGTGCTGTGCCTGCTGCTTTCGGTGGCGCTCATCATCGGCGTCAACTACGCCAACGACTACTCCGACGGCATTCGTGGCACCGATGACGAGCGGGTCGGCCCGCTGCGGCTGGTCGGCTCCAAGCTCGCCGGCCCGGCCGCGGTGCGCAATGCCGCCATCGCCTGCCTCACGATCGGCGCGGTCATCGGGCTGGTGCTGGTGTTCACCACCGCCTGGTGGCTGATCCTGGTCGGCGCGGCCTGCCTGGCCGGGGCCTGGTTCTACACCGGCGGCCGGAACCCGTACGGGTACAGCGGCTTCGGTGAGATCGCGGTATTCGTGTTCTTCGGCCTGGTGGCGGTGCTGGGGACCGAGTTCGTGCAGGCCGGGCGGGTCGACTGGGCGGGGCTGGTGTGCGCGGTGTCGGTCGGCGCGTTCTCCAGCGCGGTGCTGGTCACCAATAATCTGCGCGACATCCCCACCGACACCGAGTCGGGCAAGCTCACCCTGGCCGTGCGGCTGGGCGACGCCCGCACCCGCACCCTGCACCAGGTGCTGATCCTGGTCCCGTTCCTGGCGCTGGCCCTGCTGGCCTGGCGCAGTCCGTGGACACTGGCCGCGCTGGTCGCGCTGCCGCTGGCGGTGAAGGCCAATGAGCCGGTCCGGTCCGGCGCGAACGGGCCGGGTCTGATTCCCGCCCTCGCCGGAACCGGTCAGGCGATGCTGGTCTGGTCGATCGTGGTGGGCGCCGCGCTGGCCATCGGCTGACCCGCGCGGACGGTCCGCGGTGTTCAGTCCTCGTCGGGGACCAGGACGCCGAGCACCCAGTTCACCAGCGTGATGATGAGCCCGCCGAGCACCGCGGCCCAGAAGCCGTCCACTCGCAGGCCGTACTCCGTGGTCTCGGTGATCTTCGCGGTCAGCCACAGCATGAGCGCGTTGATCACCAGCAGGAACAGACCCAGCGAGACCACGATGAACGGGAACGAGAGCAGCTTGACGATCGGTTTCACGAACGTGTTCACGATCGCGAATACCACCGTGATGGCGGCGATCACCAGGATCTTGCTCTGCGTGGTGTCCTCTGGGGTCTTGATCTGAATATCGGTCACCCAGACGGAGGCCAGCCAGATGGCCACCCCGTTGATCAGCAGACGTATCAGTAGCGTCATGCCCCGATCGTAGGGCGAGATCGGCGCGGCGGCCGGATATCGCGTACCGGCCGGACGCCGACACCGGTCAGGCCGCGCGATCCAGGTAGCCGGTCACCGCGTCCCGCAGGGTGCGGACCGCGTCGTCGTCGCCGAGCAGGCGGCGGGTGACCGGGTTGGGCGCGCGCAGCACGGCCAGCACCATGTGCCCGGCCTCGATGCGGTCGGCCTTGCGGGCCAACGCCTCCCGCAGGGACAGCTCCACGATCTTCTTCGAGTCCGAGGTGAAGGGAATGTGGCCGCGCGGGCCGCCTTCCGCCCCCCAGTACTTGCGCCAGCGCGATCCCTCGGCGGGAACGGCCGCCTCGTCGAGGGCGTTCTCGCCGAAGGTCGCCTCGAGACTCTCCCGGACGGCGTCGAGATCGATGCCGATGGAGCGCAGGGCCTCCGCGTCCTCGGCGCCGAGCGGTTCCCCGGTCCGCTTGCGGGCCAGTGTCTCTCGCACGTCGTCGGCGGTGAGGCCGTGCGCCGCAAGGATTTCCCGCAGGCCGCCGTCCGGGCAGACCAGCAGTCCGAGCAGCATGTGCTCGACCTCGATGGTCGAGGAGCACAGGTCGCGCGCTTCCTCCTGGGCCAGGACGACCGCGGTGCGGGCGGGTTTGGCGAATCGTTCGAACATCAGCGGATACCGCCCTTCCGGTTGTACTTCTGGTGGACCGCCTGTCGGCTGACCTCGAGCGCGTCGGCGATGGCCTGCCAGGACCAGCCCTGGGTGCGGGCATTGGTGACCTGGATGGCCTCGAGTCGCTCGAGCAACCGGCGCAGTGCGAGCACCGCGCGGAGCCCGACCTGGGGGTCGGGGCTGCCGGCGGCGGCCGCCAGAGTCGTTGCTTCACTCATGCATGTCAATTTACGTTGACACCCTCGGCGCGTCAACGAAAATTGACATCAAGAAGGGGATGTTCGCCGTCAGCGGAAGGGGACGAAGGGGGCGTAGTCGCGCACGCAGCCGTCGGTCCAGTCCCACAGCTCGTCAGGGTCGGTCGGGATGCCGTTCTGCAGCCGCAGCCGCCAGCCGCCGGGCACCTTCTCCCACAGATCGCCGTCCCGGTCCTTGTAGAGACCGAACGCGGACGGCTCCCAGGCGTTGATCTTCGTGCCGCGCTGCGTGGTGACGGCGCTGCCGCGCGCCGATGAGATCGCCCATGGCCCGAATGTGACATTCACATCTCCGGCCGACCGCGGTTGCTGCCCCAACTCGACTCCCCATTTGTTGTTGTTTCAAACTATTGGAGCAGAACGGACCGCCCGGACCCCCGTCCAACGGGGACCACACGGGTATCCGTCGGCAACCGCGCGTGTAACTGACGGCCATACAAGTAAGGTCTGCCTAAATAAATGGATGGAGTACCTACGTTCGGCGAGTACATTCGCCGGCGCCGCACCACCGCGAATCTCACGCGCCCCCAACTGGCTTGGCTGGCCAACCTCTCGGTGCCCTACCTGACCAAGATCGAAGGCGGCGCCAACCCCTCCCGACGAGTCATCGAATCCCTGGCGACCGCACTCGAGCTGACGCCGGTCGACTTCGAGTACGCGCTCATGCTCGCCGAGGGCCCGCTGCCGAGCATCGAACCCGACCTGCCGACCGCGACCGACCAGGAGTACCTGAATCTGCTCAACCCCGCGATCGGCGCGTACATCAGCGGGCTGTGGGACATCGTCGCCGTCAACGCCGCGCACAAGGAGTTCTTCCCGGAACTGGCGGCCGGATCCAACTACCTGGAATGGCTGCTCTTCAATCCGATCTCCCGGACCGTCATGGTGAACTGGGACAACGAGGTTCGCATGGCGGTCGGCCGCTTCCGCATGCAGCTCGCCCGCACCGGCGAGGAGGAGCGCGGCGCCGAGATCCTCGAGCAGTGCCTGGCCGATCCGGACTTCGCGCTGCTGTGGCATTCCGACATGGTCGCGGTCGACCGTGGAGATCTCACCAAGTTGGTGCGGGATCCGCGCACACTGGCCATCACCGAGATGCGGATCAATATGTGGCGCACCCAATCCACGTTGCATTCGTGGCTGCTGGTGCTCGGCACGGTGGTCGATCGACCCACCGCGGTGACCCGTCCGGTCATGCGGCAGCGCCCCGAAACGTCAAGGGCTATTAACGCTTCCGAGGGGGGCGTTACCCCGCCGAGACGTGCGAAAAACGTTGCGCCGGGTAAGGATCCAATGCCCACAACCCCATTGCAGCAACTCAATAGCAAACTTGCCGGTGGGTGACCAACCGATATCGGCCGACCTGTCGTGCCGTGCGAAAACTAGCCCGACCAAGTGCCGGTAGCGATGAATTCGGTCAGCACCGCGGTCGGCTCGGCCAAGCTCAGCCCCTGGTCGGCAACCCATTCGTCATTGAAATAGGTTCCGGCATAACGGTCTCCGCCGTCACAGAGCAGCGTCACCACACTGCCGGTACGGTTCGCGGCGATCATCTCGGCAATCAGCGCAAAGGCCCCCCACAGATTGGTGCCCGTGGAGCCGCCCACCCGCCGGCCCAGCACCGTGCTCGCGTGCCGCGTGGTCGCCACCGAGGCCGCGTCGGGCACCTCGATCATGCAGTCCACCACCGTCGGAATGAACGACGGTTCCACCCGCGGCCGCCCGATGCCCTCGATCCGGGACGGCATATCGGTCTGATAGCCCAGGTCATCGAGCTCGTAACCGCCGTAGAACGCCGAGTTCTCCGGATCCACCACGGCCAGCCGGGTCTCGTGCCGCTTGTAGCGCAGGTAGCGGCCGATGGTCGCGCCGGTACCGCCGGTCCCCGCACCCACCACCACCCACGCCGGCACCGGATGGGTCTCCAGGGTCATCTGCTGGAAGATGGATTCCGCGATGTTGTTGTTGCCGCGCCAGTCGGTGGCACGCTCGGCATTGGTGAACTGGTCCATGTAGTGGCCGCCGGTCTCGGCCGCCAATCGCGCTGCCTCGGAGTAGATGTCGGGGGCGCGTTCGACCAGGTGACAGCGTCCACCCTGGGCCTCGATCAGGGCCAGCTTCTCCGGAGACGTCTTCGCCGGGACCACGGCCACGAAGTCCAGGCCCAGCATCTTGGCGAAGTAGGCCTCGCTGATCGCGGTCGATCCTGACGAAGCCTCCACCACCGTGGTGCCCTCGGTGACCCAGCCGTTGCAAATGGCGTAGAGGAACAGCGATCTCGCCAGCCGGTGCTTGAGACTGCCCGTCGGATGGGTGGATTCGTCCTTCAGGTACAGCTGAACGCCCCACTCCGGGGGCAGCGGGTAGCGCAGCAAATGCGTGTCCGCGCTGCGCTGGGAGTCCGCGTCGATGAGCCGGACGGCATTGTCCACCCAGTCCCGGGGTGCGCTGCGATCGCAGCGTTTCACTGCTCGCCCTTGCCCTGCAGCCTCGAGCGCAGCTGGTCGCGGTCCGCGCGGCGCTTGGCGTCCACGGCGGCGATGTCCCGGTTCACCTGGGTCCGCAGCTTCTTGAACAGCACCAGCGACAGCGGCATCGCGATGAGCAGCGCGAACAGCAGGGCGACGATGAGGGGAATGGACACCTTCACCGCGGCGGCGACGCCCACGATGATCGCGGTGATGACGGCGACCAGCCCGAGCCGGGCCACCGTGTAGAGGGCCAGATTGCGCGCCAGGCTACGGCCCGCACCGTCGGGTCGGGTTGCTTCACTCACGCGGTCCAGACTAGGCGACGGCGGATCGGGAAACGGCCGCGACCCTCGTCCGCCCAGGTCAGACAGGCCAACCGGTCTGTATGTCGCTAGCCGTTCGCTGTGGCGCGGCCAAACGTGACCGTAAACACATAACGGATATCCGTTTTGTCTATTACTTCCTCTTTACCAAAGCGAGACCGTTCGAACACCCGGGGGGTGCAGTGCAACGATGTCGCTACTGATGAGGGATCTGTCGAAACGGAAAGGTTTGCGAATGACTGCGTTCACCGCGGCGAGCCGCGCATTGGGTTCCGTCACCGGTCAGGACACCCTGCTCACCCCAGGCCAAGTCGCTGCCATGTTCCATGTCGATCCGAAGACCGTGACCCGGTGGGCTCACGCGGGTCGGCTCGGCTCCCTGCGGACTCCGGGCGGTCACCGCCGGTTCCGGGAGTCCGAAGTTCTGCAACTCCTGCGGTCCCTCACCACCGAGGCCCGCGTGTAGCACCGATTTTCACGGATTACCGCCCGCTTCACGTGCCGCGGGTACGCGCTCGGATTACCCTCGAAGTCAGGAGGTGAGCGACGTGGCGTACCTGTTGGCACTCATCGCGGTAGTGACCGTCGCGATGCTGTGCTGGAAGGCCTTCGGACCCCAGCGATCGGCCGGCACCGGCCCAGCACCCGCTCGGCGCAACCGCATTATCGGTCCCGAAGACGATCCGGATTTCCTAGCCAGGCTCTCCCGAGAGCATCGCGACGGCGAATCCACCTGATTCACCGAAGTTCCGCCAATGAAGTAGCCATAGCGATATATGTGACCATCCCCCGTGGAACCGCTTCGGCGCAGCCCACGGGGGATCGTCGTTTTTTTCCGGGTCTGGTCCGCCCCCGACACGCGCATACTGGGGCAGTCCGGTTTCACAGCGGGGCCCATCCGGAGGTGCCTGATGGAGCGTGAACAGAACCTGTCGCAGGACGCCCGGCGCAAAGCCGGGGACGAACGAGCCGCCGCACGGCGGGCCGAGCGGCACGGGCAACTATCGGACATGCACCTGATCCGTGAGGAATCGGGCGCGGACTACGAGCCGCTGACCCGGGGTCAGGTGCGGATGACCGACGTCGAACTAGGCGAGTACGAGCCCGGCTGAGCAAACCCTCAGTGGCGGAGGGCGTCCTCCTCCGCCTTGCGGCGCAGGTTCTCGGCGACCTCGGCCTCCCAGGCCTCGTTCGCCTTGGTGGTGTCGACCTCGAACTCGAAGCGCTGCACCGACTTCGGGTCGATGTCGGCGACGTCCACGTAGAACTGGTCGTACCAGCGGCGCAACTGGTAGACCGGGCCGTCCTCCTCGGTCAGCAGCGGGTTCTCGATCTTGGACTTGTGCTTCCAGATCTCGACGTCCTGCAGGAAGCCGTCGCCGATGCCCTTGGTCATCTTCTTGGCGATCTTGTCCGCCTGGGCGTCGTCCACACCCTGCGGCTTGCGCACCGACATGCCGTACTGCAGCACGAAGGCGTCCTGCGAGATCGGGTAGTGGCAGTTGATCAGCACGGTCTCGAGCTCGAAGCCGCTGTAGTTGTTGATCAGCGGATTGACCATGTACGACGGGCCGAAGTACGAGGCCACCGACTTCAGGGTGGAGTCGCCGCCGTACTGGGTGGCCATGCCCTTGTCCGGGCGGGCCGTGGAGTCCAGGTACTGGGTCGCGATGTGGCCCTCGAAGACGTTCTTGAAGTACGTCGGGTAGGCGTAGTGGATGTAGAAGAAGTGGGCCATGTCGACCACGTTGTCGATGATCTCGCGGCAGTTGGAGCCCTCGATGATCATGGACTCCCAGGTCCAGTCGGTCCAGCCGTCGCCGATCGTCTCCAGGCCGTTGCCGTCGGCGTCGGTGAACGGGCCCTCGATGTAGGGGATCGTCACCTCGTCGGTGGGCGGGTTGCCCTCGTGGTCGTGCCACACGAACAGCTGTCCGTTGCGCTCCAAGGTGATCCATGAGCGCGTGCGGGCCAGCGGCGGCACCCGGCGGGCATAGGGGATGCCGGTGCACTTGCCGTTGCCGCCCCAGCGCCAGTCGTGGAACGGGCAGGCGATGGAGTCGCCCTTGACCTCACCCATGCTCAGATCGCCGCCGAGGTGGCGGCAGTACGAGTCGAGCACGTGCAGTTCGTTCTTGCTGTCGGCGAAGATCACCAGCTTGGTCCCGAAGGCCGAAACCTGGTGCGGCTTACCGTCGCGGAACGTGCCGGCCAGTCCGAGGCAGTGCCATCCCCGCGCGTACCGCGAGGGCGCCTCGCCCACATCGATCTCGCGCACCTTACGAACCCGGGCCTCCGGCGTCACTGCCATCTCGAGCTCCCCTTCACTGAAAACTAGAACGCGTTCTAATCACTGTCGCTTAATACCGTACAGCGCAACAGCACTCAGGGGTAGTGCCAGCACGAAGAAGGCCCCGGCACGGATGCGCCGGGGCCTTCGAGAACAGCGGGATCAGTTCAGTCCGGCATACGAGTGCAGGCCGCTGACCACGATATTGATGATGAAGAGGTTGAAGAGCATCGCGACGAAACCGGCGATGTTGATCCAGGCCGCCTTGGTGTCGCGCCAGCCGGAGGTGGCACGGGCGTGCAGATAGGCGGCGTAGAGGACCCAGGCGATGAAGGAGCAGGTCTCCTTCGGGTCCCAGCCCCAGAAGCGGCCCCAGGCCGCCTCGGCCCAGATCGCGCCCAGGATGACGCCCGCGCCGAAGATGGGGAAGCCGATGATGGTGGTGCGGTAGGCCAGGCGGTCCAGGAGCTGGGCGTCGGGGAGACGGCGGGCCAGCTGGCCCCAGATATTGTCGGCCTCCGCGCCCGCGGGCTGCCAGATGCGGAACAGGAACAGCAGGCTCGCGATACCCGAGACCAGGAAGACGCCCGAACCGATCGAGATCACGGTGACGTGGATCGGCAGCCAGTAGGACTTCAGGGCGGGAACGACGGGTGCCGCGTCCACGTGCAGCTTGGTGCCCGCCAGGAACAGCAGGATCAGGACCGGGGTCAGCAGGAAGGACCACATGCCGCGGTAGCGCTGATCGTTCAGCAGGACCAGGCCGAGCAGGACCGCGGCGGCACAGGCCATCGAGATGAACTCGAACATATTGCCCAGCGGGAAACGGTGGGTCGCGAAGCCGCGCAGGACGATCGAGGCCACGTGCACGCCGAAGCCGACGAACAGGACCGCGAAGCCCATATTGCCGAGCCGCTCCGAGAAGGGGCGGCCGGCGCCGCGGGACTCCACCTTGCCGGGCGCGTTCGGCGCGGGCGGCTCGGAACCGCCACCGGCGGTGACCAGTTCGCGGGTGGTGGTCGGCACCGTACGGGTAAGGGCGAACTGCCAGACCAGCATGATCCAGACCAGCGCGTAGATCACGACGGCCGATTTGAATCCGAGATCGCTGTAGGAGGCGAGATTCTCGTCGATCGGCATTACTTCTCTCCCGTCAGCAGCCGCTCACGCAGGCGGTCGAACTCGCCGCCCCAGCCGGCCTGGTCGGTGCGGGCCAAACCACCCATTTCTACTACGGTACGTCGTACACCGTCGGACGCCTCGCCGGGGTACACCCGCAACCAGATGCGACGGCGCTTCACCAACAGCGACACCAGCAGGCCCGCCATCATGGTCAACGCCGACACCAGCACCCACTGCTGCGCCGGATCGTGCGAGACCTGCAGGTTCACGAACTCTTCCGCGCCGTCGAAGGTCACCTTGGTGCCGTCGGACAGGGTCGCGGTCTCCCCCGGCTTCAGGTTCACCCGCTGTTCCTTCACCAGGCGTCCCTGCTTGATCATCTCCGGATCCAGCGCGAACAGCGACTGCGCGCGGCCGGTGTCCAGACCGGTGTCGCCCTTGTAGATGTCGATCGCCACCGCGGGATCGTTCATCGCCGGATACCGCGAGGTGAGCAGCTGGCCGTGCATGAGCGCGGTCGGCGCGAACAGGCCCTGGATCGCCACCTGATGCTTGCGGCGCTCCTCCTCGCTCGGATACATGCCGCCCGGCGGATCGACGCGCAGCACGCCCGAGGACAGGAAGGTGGAGGCGTCGTCCGGCTTCCACTGGATGGCCTCGGTGCGGGTCTGCCCGTTCGGGAAGGTCACCGTGAACTTGGGCGCGAAACCGTGGCCCTGCAGGTACACCCGGTCACCGGCGACGCGCAGCGGGTGATTCACCTGGATGGTGGTGTCGTTCCATGTCCCGGAGGCCAGGTCGGCGCCGGTCTGGTACTGGATGTTCGAGGTGAACATCGCCGCCTGACCGTTCTTCAGGTAGTCGGCCTTGAAGTCCTTGACCCGCACGCACATCGGGGTCAGCCCGGTGCCGTCGTTGACATTGCCCGCGCGGAACGAGTCGAACACGGCGGGCGAGGTGGTGCAGAAGCCGGGGCCGTCATTGGCGAGCACCACGACATTGCCCTCGTAGCCGAACAGCTTGCCGATCGCGATCGCCGCCAGCAGGCCCACCAGGGCGAGGTGGAAGACCAGGTTGCCGAGCTCGCGGGTGTAGCCCTTCTCCGCGGACAGGGTCAGCTCCCCGTCGCGATCGCCCGGCTGCACCACCGTGCGCCAGCCGCGCATCTGGCCGCGGGCCCGGTCCAGCACCTGTTCCGGGGTCTCCGCGTCGGTGCCGGACCAGTGGTGCGGCAGCCGGAACAGGTTGCGCGGGGCCCTGGTCAGCGGCGCACGCAAGGCTCGGTAGTGGTCCACGCAGCGCGGCAGGATGCAGCCCACCAGCGATACGAACAGCAGCACGTAGACGGCCGTGAACCAGAAGCTGGAGAACACGTCGAACAGCTGCAGCCGGTCCATCCACGGACCCAGGGTCGCGCGATTGCGGATGTAGTCGTCGACCTTGCCCGCGTTGAGGCTGCGCTGCGGCAGCAGCGCGCCCGGAATGGCGGCCAGGGCCAGCAGGAACAGCAGCATGAGCGCGGTGCGCATGCTGGTCAGGCCGCGCCAGGTGTTGCGGAGCAGACCGAGGACGCGGCGCGGCGGCGACTGACGCGGCGGACGAGCGGGGGCGCTGGGGGTTTCGATGGTGGCAGTCATGTCAGATCGGCAGGGTCACATTCGAGACGAAGGCGTCGCGGACCCAGGAGACGAACACGTCCCACGATCCGGTCACCAGGGCGATGCCAACGGCCACCAACAGCAGCCCGCCGGTCACCTGGATGGTGCGGGAATTACGGCGCAGCCAGCCGACGGCCCGCAACGCGGTCGCCGAGCCGAACGCCAGGATGATGAACGGCAGCCCCAGGCCGAGGCAGTAGGCCACGATCAGCGCCACGCCGCGCACCGCGGTGGTGCCCTCGGTGCCCGCCGACACCGCCATCACACCGGACAGCGTCGGGCCCAGGCACGGGGTCCAGCCGAGCGCGAACACCGCGCCCAGCAGCGGAGCCCCGATGAGGCCGGTGAACCGGCGCGGCTCCATGCGGGTGTCGCGCTGCAGCATCGGGATCAGGCCGATGAAGGCCAGACCCATCACGATGGTCACCACGCCGCCGACCCGTTGCAGCAGTTCACGATTGAGGGTCAGCGCCTGCATGGTGCCGAACACGGTGGTGGCGGCCAGCACGAACACGACGGTGAAGCCCGCCACGAACAGCGCCGCCGCGCCCGCCACCCGCAGGCGCGCCGAATTGCGGCCCGCCACGGCGGTTTTCGCGCTCCGCGCCGACTCCACCGTCACCGGCGGGGCCTCCGCGCCGACCACGCCCGCCAGATACGACAGGTAGCCGGGAACCAAGGGCACCACGCACGGCGAGGCGAACGACACCAGGCCCGCCAGCAGGCACGCGCCCAGCGCGAGCAGCAGCGGTCCGGAGGCGGCGGTCTGCTGGAACGAATCCCCCACGCTCGCCAGGTAGGTCACGTGATTCACTGCTCGGCCGCCAGTCGATCCACCACCGGCCGCAGGTCCTCGGCCAGCAGGCTGCGCAGGAACACCGCCGCCACCCGATGCTGCTTGTCCAGCACGATGGTGGTGGGGATGACGCTGGTCGGGAACTTGCCGCCGAGCGCGAGCAGGCTGCGCATGGCCGGGTCGTAGATGGAGGGGTAACCGACCTTGTTGTCGGTCACGAAATCCTGGGCCTTGTCCTTCTGGTTGTCGCGCACGTTGATGCCCAGGAAGGCGACGCCGTTGTCCTTGGTCGCCTCGTAAACCTGTTCCAGCGCACCGACTTCCGCGCGGCACGGGCCACACCACTGGCCCCAGATGTTGAGCACCACGACCTTGCCGGGGAAATCGTCCACCGCCGTGGTCTTGCCGTCGTGCATCAGATCCGGGCCGGACAGCTTGCCGATGGTGCCGCGCGCGGACGGCGGATCGTAGAAGATCTCCGTCTTGCCGCCCGGCGAGACGAAATCGAAGGTGCCGCCCTGGGCCACCGCGTCCTTGCCCGCCGTCGTGCACCCGGCGAGCAGGGCCACCACGGTCAACCCCGCCAGCAGGCCCGCCACCCGCCGCAGCGGGTGACGGACGAACGCGGACCGGGACGCGATGGCGCGGCTCATGCCCCGGTCACCGTGGGATCGGAGGCGCCGGCGGGCTCCGAGTAGACGATGTCGATCAACGTATCGCCCTGGTAGACCAGGGAAGTCAGCGACGCCAGCGAGCACTGCCGGTTCCGCGGGTCGTGCCACAGGCGCTGCCCCTGCAGGAAGCGGCGCAGCGTCCACACCGGCAGCTGATGCGACACCAGCACGGCCTCGCGACCGGCGGCCTCCACCCGCGCTTTGTTCACCGCGGCCAGCATGCGGTGCGCGATCTGCAGATACGGCTCACCCCAGGACGGGGTGAACGGGTCGCGCAGCTTCCACCAGTGGCGGGGCTTGCGCAGCGCGCCGTCACTCGCCGAGACCCGCAGGCCCTCGAAGGTGTTGCCCGCCTCGATCAGATTGTCGTCGGTGCGGATGATCAGGCCGTGGCCCTCGGCGATCGGATCCGCGGTCTCCTGCGCGCGCTGCAGCGGCGAGGCCACCACCAGCGCGATGTCGTGATCGGACAGCGAACGCGCCACGGCCTGGGCCTGCGCGCGGCCGGTCACCGACAGCTGGAAACCGGGCAGGCGGCCGTAGAGGACAGCGTTCGGATTGTGGACCTCGCCGTGACGCATGACGTGGACGATCGTCTCCACGTCGCTGGCCACGTCACCGGGGAGGACCAGGCCGCCGCCGGTGCCGGAGGCCGGGGCGGGAACCTCGGTGTCGGCGACGGTGAAGTCGGATTCCGCGACGACGGACTCGTCGGTCCGGGGATCGACCTCGACGACGATCTCGGACGAGAACGCGGCGGGGGCGGATTCCACGGCCCCGGCGGTCGCGGGCACCACAGCTTCGGTGATCGCGGGCTCGACAACCCCGGCCGTCGCGGACGCCACAGCCTCCGCGGGCGCGGGCTCGACGACTCCGGCGGTCGCGGGCGCCACAGCTTCGGTGATCGCGGGCTCGACGATCTCGGCGGTCGCGGGCGCCACAGCCTCCGCGGGCGCGGGGACCACCGGCTCGGCGGGCACCTCGGCCCGGGCGGCGGCGAACTGCTCGGCGGCGGCGACCGCGGCCTCGAAGACCGGCTCGGGGTCGTCGGCCACGACCACGCCGGAATCATCGGATTCCGTTGCGGCGGGCCGGGGTTCGGCCACCGGGGTGGTCACGTCACCCGCCGGGGCGACAGCGATGTTCTCACCGGTCTCGGCGAGTTCGTCCTCGGCTTGGCGGATGGAGTCCAGGAGGCGGGTGGCCTCTTCGGCGGAGAGAGGAGCCTCGTGCTGGGCGGGGGCGGGTACGCCCGAGTCGGGGTGGACGGAGCTCACGCGGCGGATCCTTCGGGAGTGGCGGCCGCCGCGGCGCGCGCGGCGGCGGGGAGGGCGGCGGCGATGCGGTCGAACGCGTCCTCGTCGAGAGCGGCCGAGACGAACCACGCTTCGAAGGCGCTCGGGGGCGCGTACACACCGGCATCCAGCAGCGCGTGGAAGAAGGCTGGGAAACGCCAGGTCTCGGCGGCCTTGGCGGCGGCGTAGTCGGTGACCGGGTTCTCGGCGAAGAACACGCTCACCATATTGCCCGCGAATTGCACCCGGTGCGCGACGCCTTCGGCGGTCAGCGCCTCGGTGAGCAGCCCGCCCAGACGCTCGGAATTCTTGTTCAGGGTGGCGTACACCGACTCGTCGGCGGTGCGCAGCGTGGCCAGGCCCGCGGCCACCGCGACCGGGTTCCCGGACAGGGTGCCCGCCTGGTAGACCGGGCCGAGCGGGGCCAGGTGGTTCATGATGTCGGCGCGTCCGCCGAACGCGGCGGCGGGCAGGCCGCCGCTCATCACCTTGCCGAAGGTGTACAGGTCGCCGGCCACGCCGTCGATGCCGAACCAGCCCGAGTGGCTGACCCGGAAACCGGTCATGACCTCGTCCATGATCAGCAGCGCGCCGTGCTCGGTGGTGAGCCGGCGCAGTCCCTCGTTGAAACCGGGGACCGGCGCGACCGCGCCCATATTGCCCGCGGCGGCCTCGGTGATGACGCACGCGATCTCGCCCGGGTGGGCGGCGAAGGCGGCGGCCACGGCCTCGAGGTCGTTGTAGGGCAGCACCAGGGTGTCGGCGGCCTGGGCGCCGGTGACGCCGGGCGAGGTGGGCAGGCCCAGGGTGGCGACGCCGGAGCCGGCGTCGGCCAGCAGCGCGTCCACGTGCCCGTGGTAGCAGCCGCTGAACTTCACGATCTTGGTGCGGCCGGTGAAGCCGCGGGCCAGCCGGACCGCGCTCATGGTGGCCTCGGTGCCCGAGTTCACCAGGCGGACCCGGTCGACCGGAGTGACCCGGGCCGCGATGACCTCGGCGAGTTCGATTTCGGCTTCGGTCGGCGCGCCGAAGGACAGACCGCCGGTGGCGGCCCGCTGCACGGCCTCGACGACCACCGGGTGCGCGTGCCCGAGGATCATCGGGCCCCATGAGCACACCAGGTCCACGTAGTCGTTGCCGTCGGCGTCGGTCAGCGTGCACCCGCGCGCGGAGGCGATGAACCGCGGCGTGCCGCCCACGGAATTGAACGCCCGCACCGGCGAATTCACGCCGCCGGGAATGACCGCCGCGGCGCGTTCGAAAAGGTGGGCTGAGACCGGGACCGACGCCTGGCTCACACGCGGAGAAGAACTCACGGCACCCAGTCTCTCAGCCGCCCCCGCCTCCGTCGACGACAGGGTGTAGTCGAGTGGCTCTTCCCACAGCCAACCCGACATCTTCGCACCCTGGATCGAAGCGCGCATCTCGACGGCCGACGGCTGAGATCATGGGAGCCGGCGAGCGGGTCCTCGATGACGCGGATCCGAGCAACACGCCGAAATGAGATTCGGACAACGTAATTCGCTACTAGATAGCTGATGCGTAAGGTCTCGACGTAGGAAACGGCTTCGGAGAGAGGGCGGGACGTATGCGGGTCGTTCGGTTCGGGGTAGGGATCATCGCGGTGGCGGCCGGTCTGGCCGCCGCGCCCGGGGTGGCGCAGGCCGGGGTGCCGCTGGTGCAGATCGACCAGGGGCGGGTGGGGGTGGCGCTGTCGCATCAAGAGACGGTCGCCATCGCCGATGGGCCCTTACCCGCGGTAGTCAGCATATTCGTGCCGTTGAGCCGGATGGGCGCGGGCCTGGAGCCCGACACCACCATCTACAAGGACGACAAGGGCGGCGTACACGCCTCCCTGCGTCAGGTGATGATGGAGGCCGCCGATCATCCCGACGGCACGGTGACCCTGTTCGTGAACCTGCCCGGCACCAAGGGCGGTCGCGTGCTGGATGTTTACCAGAACTGGAATTGAGGCGGAGACGGCGGCGCGGTCTGCGGTCGCGCCGCCGCACCCTCCGCTACGGGAGCGGAATCCCCAGACAGAACGCCGCCCATCCGGTGGACAGCAGGCAGTTCAGCGGGGGCGGTAGTAGGTCTTGCCAGGATGTCGCCACCAGCGGTGACCGGTAATCCGGGACGGTATCGACCGGGGCCGCGGCGGCCGGAGCCACGACCACAGCGCCGACGAACCCCGCGGCCAGCACCGCGGGGGCGATGCGTTTCACGAGTTCTGTGCGCTTCATGCCGATGATTCTCCGCGCCGGTCCGAGGCAGACCGAGGCGAAAACCGACTTCGCACCCCTCAATACGGCGTGTCGGACCCGGCTCGCCGAGCGCGAACCGCCCGCGCGGTCCCGTCGATCAGCGACAGTCCGGCCATGATCACCAGCGCCGCGGACCCCGCCAGCCAGGGCCCGACGTAGCGGGTCGCACCGAATGACGGCGCCTCCCCCTGCGCCTTGAACACCGTGGTCTGCACCCCGTGCCGCCAGCACCACACCGCCGCGACGGCCAGCACCGGCACCAGCACGATCTCGGCCGCTATCGTCAGCCACCGCATCACAGCGCCTCCCGAGGCTCGTCGTCGGTCCCACGCGGGCGACCCAAGGCCTCGGTCAGCGCCGCGCGCAGCGTGACATGGTCACGCGCCCACGCCTGCACCAGCCGACCGTCGGTCAGTTTCAGGCCGATTCCCTTGCGCCGCCGCGGTACTCCGGTCAGCTCGCCCAGCGCCCGCGCGGACTGCCAGTCCTCATAATCCCAGGACTCCTCGTCGTCTTCGGGCAGCACCTCGGCGATGTCGCGCAACGGCACCACCTCGGTGCCCTCGCGCAGCTGCTCGGGGGTCAGCTCGACACTGATGTGCCGCTTGCCCGCGATCACCTGCAACCAGACGAACCCGGCCAGCAGCACGGCGCAGAAGGCGAGCCCGAACCAGTGGATGTCACCGCCGCGGATCAGCTCGATGCCCAGGATGATCGCGCACATCGCGGGTCCATAGGCGATGGTCCGCCAGCGCGCGCCGGGTTCGGAGAACAGCACGGCCCCGGGGGCGTTGATGGCCTCACTCATAGGTCGAGCGTAAAGATCGCGGAACGACTCAGTGGGCCAGGCCCGGAATCAGGAGTACGGCGAGGGTCAGCAGACCGAAGAGGAACAACAAGCTCAGCACCGCGACATCGCGCCGCAGGCTGTGCGGCTGCTGGATCACCACTCGCATCGTTGCCTCCGCCTTCCCGGCGCCGCACACCCGAGCACAACGCCCGGGCCCGGCTTCCGGTTCCCGAAATACCTGTGACTGCCCTCACCATAACGCGTTGACACCCGCGTAACAAACTCGGCGGTAACCTAGCGCGGTCCCGGCCGGAAGTAGGCCTCGGATTCGCTTCGGTAGCAGAGGAATACGGCCCCGCCGGCGAGTACCGCCTGGACGATGCCCGCGCCGCCCGCGACCAGCGCGGCCACCCCGCCCTCCTTGGCGCCGACACCGAACAGCGTCGCCGCCGCGCCGAGCACCAGGAAGATGCCGAAACCGGTGAGAACCGCACGGGCCCAGTTCTTTCCGCGCCCCAGCTGCCACACCACCGCCACCCCGGCTCCGGACAGCACCAGCCAGAACACCGCGACCAGCACGAACACGACGGCGGCCCAGACCTCCACCTGCGCCAGGGTGATCGCCGGTTGCTGCTCCTTCATCTGGTCGAACATCTGCTGCGCCAATTCGTTCCGCTGCCCGAACTGTGCGATCAGCGAGGCGATCAACTGCACCAGTCCGACCCCGAGCGCGGCGTACCAGAGCTGACAAGCCGTGCCGACGTCTTCGGGCGCCGGACGCGCCGGATCGTTCGGCGGGACCATGGGATTCACGATCAGAGCTACTCGTTCCGGTTCAGGACAGCCAATGCGCGGCCTCGGTGGCCCAGTAGGTGAGCACCATGTCCGCGCCCGCCCGCCGGATCCCGAGCAACGATTCCAGGATCGCGCCCCTGCGGTCGATCCAGCCGCGCTCGGCGGCCGCGGTGATCATCGCGTACTCGCCGGAGATCTGATAGGCCGCCACCGGCACCGTGGACCGGTCCGAGACCTCGCGCAGGATGTCCAGATACGACATGGCGGGCTTCACCATGACGATGTCCGCGCCCTCGAGCAGATCCAGTTCCAGCTCGCGGATCGCCTCCCGGCGGTTGGCCGGATCCTGCTGGTAGGTGCGCCGATCGCCCTGCAGCGAGGAGCCGACGGCCTCCCGGAACGGGCCGTAGAACGCGGAAGCGTACTTGGCCGCGTAGGCGAGGATGGCGGTGTCGGTGTATCCGGCGGCGTCCAGGCCCGCGCGGATCGCACCCACCTGGCCGTCCATCATGCCGCTGGTGCCGAGCAGGTCGGCGCCGGTCGCGGCCTGCGCCAGCGCCATCTCGACGTAGCGGGCGAGGGTGGCGTCGTTGTCGACCGCGCCGTGCTGGTCGAGCACGCCGCAGTGGCCGTGGTCGGTGAATTCGTCCAGGCAGGTGTCGGCCATGACGACCGTCGAGTCGCCGACCTCGGACACCAGCGCGGACAGGCCGCGGTTCAGGATCCCGTCCGGGTCGCTGGCCCCGCTCCCCTGGGCATCCTTGTCCTCGGGCTTCGGCACGCCGAAGAGCATGAGCCCGCCCACGCCCGCGGCCACGGCTTCGGCGGCCGCCTTGCGCAGCGAGTCCATCGAATGTTGGAAAACGCCTGGCATGGAGGAGATCTCACGCGGTTCGCCGATACCGTCGGCGACGAACATGGGCAGAATCAGGTGCCGCGGCTCCAGGCTGGTCTCGGCGACGAGCCGACGCATGGCGGGAGTGCGGCGCAACCGCCGAGGGCGGTCCATTCCGGTCATGCTCGCATGATATGCCCGGCTCGCGACCGGGGTGCGCGCGCCTCCGACGCCGGGCCCGGCCGGCTACCAAAGTCATTGTGAGCAGCCGTTTTTGTCAGTGGGTCCGAGTAGAATCGAAGATGTGTTCGAAGGGATCGCGCCGCGTTCGACGGCGCGATCCCGGATCGCGACGGGAGGATTGGCCGTGCTCGCAGCCGTTACCAGCATGTCCGGCAAGGTGAACCGGGGCACCGGGGTTCCGAAGAAGGGGGAGGTCATCGATCACGCGTGGCGGCCGCTGGCCAAGCAGCCGCTGCCGGCGGGGCGGCCGCGCACGTGGTACGTCTCGCACAATCGGCGATTGAAGGCCATGCGGCTGGCCATCGCGCTCCTGGATTCCGGGTCCTTCGGGCCCGACCAGGCCACCAACGAAAAGATCAGGGAGACAGCCGAAGTCATCGGCGTGCATCAGCCCTCGGATGCGACCTGCCGCATGGTCCGCCGCCTGATGGCGGCCCAGCGCTGACCGCCGGGCGGCTCCGCTGAGCGCGGCGGAGGCCTGCCGACGTCCCCACGACCGGACGCCGGCGAGCCTCCGCCGCACATGCCGGGTGCTAGGAGTTCAGGCAGCCGGTCTGGGTCGATCCCGGCGTGCCGGGATTACTCGAACCGCTGGTCAAGCACTTCAACAGAGTCTGCAGCACGGTCGCGGCGGGAATGCCGGACGAGCTGACCCCCGGCGCGTCGGCGACCGGCGCCGCCGCACTCGGGGCCTCGGCGAGAGCCGCCGCTGGGGACAGGCCCGCGCCCAGCGAGATTCCACACATCGCGATCAGGCCGACTGTTACACGCTTCATGAATGTTCACCTCTCGAAGATCGAATATCGAATGCAGCGTAGGCATTTCGCTTCCGGATGAAACGACGCCATTTACTTGGGCATCCACCCGGCGAATGCGAGAAGCCCATGGAGTCACCAGGATCGAGGATGGCGA
>NZ_JBHWHH010000068.1:0-34601 GCF_042732555.1 Nocardia sp. NPDC059764 | reverse complement strand
GTTGACGGCCTTGCCGATGACGTAGCTGGAGCCCGAGCCGGAGAAGAAGTCGTGGTTCTCGTCGGCGTTCGGGGACAGGGCCGAGAGGATGGCGGGGTTGACCTCGCACTCGTCCTTGGGGAACAGGCCCTCGTAGCCGAGGTTCATCAGGGCCTTGTTGGCGTTGTAGCGCAGGAACTTCTTGACGTCCTCGGTCAGGCCGACCTCGTCGTAGAGGTCCTGGGTGTACTCGACCTCGTTCTCGTAGAGCTCGAAGAGCAGCTCGAAGGTGTAGGCCTTGAGCTCCTCGCGCTCGGCCTCGGAGACCAGCTCCAGGCCCTTCTGGTACTTGTAGCCGATGTAGTAGCCGTGCACGGCCTCGTCGCGGATGATCAGGCGGATCATGTCGGCGGTGTTGGTCAGCTTGGCCCGCGAGGACCAGTGCATGGGCAGGTAGAAGCCGGAGTAGAACAGGAAGGACTCCAGCAGGGTGGAGGCCACCTTGCGCTTGAGCGGGTCCTCGCCGTTGTAGTACTCGAGCACGATCTCGGCCTTGCGCTGCAGGTTCCGGTTCTCCTCGGACCAGCGGAAGGCCTCGTCGATCTCACGGGTGGAGCACAGCGTGGAGAAGATCGAGCTGTAGCTCTTGGCGTGCACCGACTCCATGAACGCGATGTTGGTGAGCACCGCCTCCTCGTGCGGGGTGATCGCGTCGGGGATGAGGCTGACCGCGCCGACCGTGCCCTGGATGGTGTCGAGCAGGGTCAGACCTGTGAACACCCGCATGGTGAGTTGCTTCTCATTGGCGGTCAGCGTGTTCCACGACGGGATGTCGTTGGACACCGGGACCTTTTCCGGCAACCAGAAGTTGCCGGTGAGTCGATCCCAGACCTCCGAGTCCTTCTCGTCCTGCACGCGGTTCCAGTTGATCGCACTAACTCGATCGATGAGCTTCACGCCCCGCTCACACACCCTTCTCAGCTTCCGGACCCTGCGAATTCCCTTGCCATGAACACTACTACTGGTAGGTGACATCCCCGCGCAGCACAATAGGTTGTGTCTTCACGTGTCTATCGCGTTGTCCTGCGAGAATCCGAAACGGAGATGGGCAAGCACGTCACCAACGGCAGAAAATTACAGCGGTGCAATCCGTCACAGCGCACCGGGGTAGACCCTCGCGGACCCACCCCGGGTTAGCCGATCAGATGCCGAGTACCACCTTCGCGGTGGTGAAGTAGATGACCAGACCGGTGGCGTCGACCAGCGTGGTCACCATGGGCGCGGAGATGACGGCCGGGTCGATGCGCAGTTTCTTGGCCAGCAGCGGCATGGTGCCGCCGATGGTCGCCGCCCATCCGCAGATGATCACCAGCGCGATGCCGACCACCACCGCGATCTTCAGCCCCACGAACAGCGTGCCGATCACCATGCCGATGGCGGCCAGCATGCAGCCCAGCAGCAGCCCGACCCGGCATTCGCGCCAGATCACCGCGAGCAGGTCCGAGACCCGCACCTCGCCGACCGCGAGCGCGCGCACGCAGGTGGTGGCGGCCTGCGCGCCCGCGTTGCCGCCGGAGCCGATGAGCAGGGGGATGAACAGCGCCAGGTGCGCGGCCTGTTCGAGGGTGGGCTCGAAGAAGTTGGTGACGGTGACCGTAAGGGTCGCCGCGACCAGCAGCAGCATCAGCCACAGCGCCCGGTAGCGGGCCAGCTGGAACACGCCCGCGGCCATGTAGTGGCCCGACCACGGGGAGGTGCCGGCCTGCCGCGCCATGTCCTCGGAGTCGGCGGCCTCGATGACCTCGACGGCGTCGTCGATGGTGAGCAGCCCGACCAGTCGGTCCTCGCTGTCGACCACCGGCAGGTTGATCAGGTTGGCGCCCTGCATGAGCCGGGCCGCCTTCTCCGCGGAACCGGTGGCGCGCGCCGAGACCGGTTCGGACGCAATGAGTTCGGCGATCATGGTGTCGGGCGAGCCGAGCACCAGGTCGCGCAGTTCGACCACGCCGATCAGCCGGCGGCCCGAATCCACCACGGGCAGTGTGTACACCGTCTCGGCGGTCGCCCCCTTGGCGCGCACCATGTGCAGCGCCTCGCCGACGGGCAGATTCCGCGGCAGCGCAACGACTTCCGGGGTCATGTAGAACCCGACGGAGCCCTCCGGGTAGCCGAGCAACCCGGCGGTCATGCGCCGTTCGTGCGGGCTGAGCCCGGCCAGCACCCGCTTGGCCACCTTGGCGGGAACCTCGCGCAGCATGCGGGCGCGGTCGTCGGGATCCATGCCCTCGACCAGGTCGCGGAAGCTCTGATCGCGCAGTCCGGCCAGGATCTGCTGCTGATCCACCGGTTCGAGCTCCTCGAACACGGCCAGCGCGCGGTCCTTGTCGAGCAGCCGGAAGGACATGACCGCGGTGACGGCGTCCATGCGGGCCAGCTCGTCCGCGATGACGTGCGGCGGATGGTTGTCGAGCCATTCCACGGCGGGCGTCAGGTGGTGGCAGTCGACGATGTCGCGCAGCGAATCCCGTTCGGGGACAGGGATGTCGGTGGCGACCGTGGGAACGGCAGGGGGCAGTTCGGTCTGCGTCATGGCGAAACCTCGGCCGGGTGGCGGTTGAGGGTGGTCGGGGGTACCGGATCACACCGCGGGCACCGCACCCACCCCGTCGCCAGAAAGCTGTTCTATCGACGGAATCCGAGAGCGATGCCACGCGGCCTTCGACTGGGAGGTTCACCGCGCACGGACCTCACCCCCTTCTCGAACGCCGACACAGACAGAAACAACCATGTACAGGATACAGAGGCTTGCCTAACGCGGCTCGCCATGTCCGGTTTCTCCGCTCCGGACCCGCGGACCGACGCCGGATTGTTTTTCGATCATTTTTCGACAATCCGATCGTTCGGGCCATTGGGGCGGGGGTCCGGAATGCCCTAATCTCTGCCCCTGTGCGAGTTTTGGTGCTGGAGGACGATCATCAGCTGTGTCGTGAGTTGACCGATGGGTTGCGTACCGCCGGGTTCGCGGTGGACCTCGCGCAGAGCCTCGCCGACGCGGACTTCAAGATCGCCGTCAATCGCTACGACTGCCTGGTGGTGGACCGCGGCCTGCCCGACGGCGACGGTCTGGACCTGGTCGCGGGGGCACGCACCGCCGGGCACACGGTGCCCGCGCTCATGCTCACCGGCCGCGACGGCCTCGACGACCGGCTGGCCGGATTCGAGCACGGAGCCGACGACTACCTGACCAAGCCGTTCGCGCTGCCGGAACTGGTGATGCGGGTACGAGCGCTGTGCCGCCGCCGCGACCAGCCCACCGCCGCGCGAATCACGGTGGCGGACATCGACATCGACATCATGCGCCGCCGGGTGACCCGCGGCGGCGTCCTGCTGATGCTCAGCCCGAAGGAGTTCGCGGTCCTCGAGCTCATGGCGACCCGCCGCGGCAGCGTGGTGACCCGCACCGACCTCATCGAATGCTGCTGGGACGAGATGGCCGAGCCCGCCTCCAACGTGGTGGACGCGGTGGTCGCCAAGTTGCGCCGCAAACTCGGGGAGCCGAGCGTGATCGAGACCGTGCGCGGCACCGGCTTCCTGATCGCCGGTGGAGCGGCGTGAGCGCACACCGCTCCCCGGCCGTGGCCCGGCTCCAGCGCGCCCGGTGGTTCATGACCGCCTTGGCCGCGGTGATCACCGCGGCGGCGGTCCTGATCTTCGGCTTCCTGGCCGCCACGATCGACGCGCACGCGCGCGAGACCCGCGCCGATGATCAGGTCGAGCGGGTGGCGGGCGGGCTGGCGCGCGCCATCCAGCAGGACGACAAGTCGGCCCTGGACCTGTCGACGGTCATGGACGACGAACTGGCCACGGGATCCACCGCGGTCGCCGTGCTGATGCGCACACCGGGTGAGCCGTGGAAGCAGGCGCACACCTACCAACGCTCACTGCTGCCCGACGACTCCGAGATCGCCACGCTCGCAACGCAGGTCGAGGATCACTC
This sequence comes from Nocardia sp. NPDC059764, assembly GCF_042732555.1. Classification (NCBI taxonomy): domain Bacteria; kingdom Bacillati; phylum Actinomycetota; class Actinomycetes; order Mycobacteriales; family Nocardiaceae; genus Nocardia; species Nocardia sp. NPDC059764. The sequence goes on along the minus strand of NZ_JBHWHH010000068.1, from coordinate 30,625 downwards.
CGAGACCGTCATCTATGCCGGAAAACGGTTCACCGCCACTGATATCACCGGCCGCACCGTGACCCTGGCGGGCAGTCCGGTGTTCTGGGACGGCTGGGACGCCACCGTCGTCATCCTGGCCGGGGCCGAGACCATGGCCGATGCCGGGAAACATCGAACCCTGGTATGGGAGTTGGCGATCAGCGGCACCCTGCTGGTATTGCTGTCCGCCGCCGTCACGTATCTGCTGGCGGGTCGCAGCCAGGCTCAGGCGCTGCGCCTGCTGGGCGAGCACGAGCAGTTCCTCAGCGATGCCGCGCACGAATTGCGTACGCCGCTCACCACATTGAAGCTGCTCACCGGGTCACGGCCGGCGCCCGAGGAGGTGCCGCAGACCCTCGCCGAGGCGCAGCGGTTGGCGGACCGGATGGCGCGGCTGGTGACCGGGCTGCTGGCCCGCGCACGCATGCAGGCGGGCATCGCCGAACCCGAGCGCACGCTGCTGCGGCTGGATCAGCTGGCCGAGATGGTGGCCGAGGAGGCCGGCGACGAGCGCATCACGGTGACCGCGCATCCGACCGTGGTGCTGGGTGATCCGCAGCTGCTGAGCCTGGCCATCCGGAACATGCTGGAGAACGGGCTCACGCACGGCGCGGTGAACCGGTCCGCGCCGGTCGAGGTGCACGTGGCCGAGGGACGGGTCAGCGTGCGCGATCACGGTCCCGGTGTCGATCCGGTCATGTCGGCCAGTCCCTTCGATCGCGGCGCGGCCGGGCGCACCGGTCGCAATGGCATCGGGCTGGCGCTGGTGGCATGGGTGGCGCAGACGCACGGCGGCAACGCCTCCATCGAGCCCGCGGCCGGCGGCGGGGCGATCGCGACGCTGTGGCTGCCGCCGGCCGACATCACCGTGGGCGGTCCGGTCGGCGCGCACCACTAGGCGAGCGGCCCGCGCGCGGACCGAGCCGGGGCATGGCGGGTGGGTGGCCGGTGTCCAGGCGGGCAGACAGGAATGTCACGGCCGGAACCGGATTCGGCACAGCGCCGCGGTGTCACTCTCGAGCCGCCGCGTTCCCGCTCCGACCACGGTGAAGCTTCCCCTCGGCAGCGCCGGGCCGTCATGCGGAATCCGCCTGGCACATGTGAGAAGTCACAGCGCCGCCCGGCGCGCATTACTGTGCATCACAGGGAGGGATCGATCCGGCCGTTCGGACATACGGCCTGCGTTAGCGTTTCAGGTCCCGCACGGGGCGCAACCCGGGGGTGGAAGGGAGTCACGGATGGCCGTGGGAATTCCGGCCCGGACCGGACTCACCGTGTCGGGCACGCCGATCTCGTCGCCGCTCAAGGATGTTCGCGGCGTGGCCCAGCACATGGTGGGGCACTTCGTGGAGACGGTCGCGCCGTGCGGCACTCTGCCCGGCGACGCCATTCACGGCGACGTCACCGTCATCACCCGCACCTGCCTGGAGCTGGCGGTCGGCATGCTCGACGGGCGCGACATCCCGGAGAAGACCAAGCGCCTCGAGGAGGCGGCCGCGCAGTGGGCGCGCGAGGGCATCCCGATCGACACCATCCACCACGCCATCCACGAGGGCTTCAAGATCGGCTCGGAGCTGGTGATGGCCAGCGCCCTGTCCCGGCACGTGCGCCGCGAGGACGAGGACGGCGAGGTCACCCTGGTCATCGCGGCCGCCGACATGGACAACATCGTCGGCGGGGCGAAGCTGGTGGTGGAACTACTCGACCGGATGACCTCCGCCGTGGCCATGGCCTACGTGCGCGAACTGCGCTCGGTGGTGAGCGAACACCACACCGCCGTGCACACCCTCACCTCCGCGCTACTGGGCGGGCACAGCACCTCCACCATGGCGCGCGAGTGCGGCATCGAGATCGCCGAGACGTATCACGTACTGGCGCTGGCCATTCCGGAACATCCGGAGGAGGACTCCCCCACCGTGGACGGCGCGGTGGTGGCGCGCCGCAAACTGCGGCGGGTGCAGGCCGAACTGGCCACCCGCTACACCGACAAGGTGCTGTCGCTGCTCAGCGTGGACGGCGGCACCCTGCTGGTGCCGGCCACCGCGGTCGCCGACGATCGACTCGACGAGTTGGTCGAGCAGCTGTCGCGGGCCGCGCGGGTGCCGATCACCGCGACGCTGGTTCCGGCCACGCCGCAACAGATTCCGGACGCCGCCGACCAGGCCCACGAACTCCTCGACATCGTGCACCGGCTGCGCCTGGTGCGCGGCCTGTTCCGCTTCGACGAGCTGGCCCTGGAGTATCAGCTCACCCGGCCCGGTCCCGGCCGCGACCACCTCGGGTCGCTGCTGGATCCCCTGGACGCGCACACCGAACTGCTCGAGACGCTGCAATCCCACATCAGCAACAACCTGAACCGGCAGCGCACCGCCCGCATGCTGCACGTGCACACCAATACCGTGGACTACCGGCTGAAACGGATCGGACAGCTGACCGGATTCGATCCGACCCAGCCGTCCGGTCTGTGGTATCTGCGTTCGGCGCTGGTGGCGCGCACCTATCAGGCGGGCTGACGCTCAGCAGTTGGTCGGCGCGGGCTCGTCGCCCAGGCGCCTTCCGAATAGTCACAATCGGGCTGGGTCCGGTTTGTGAACGCGTGACGAGGTTTTGAGCCGAGAATGTTTCTGTTCCACTGTGTAACAACAACTCCCGCACACGGCTTGTGACATGTCCAAGGGGAAACCGGAACACGTTCCCGCGCACGGCAATCCGATTACGTTCGGTACCAGAGACACGCGAGCCGACGAAGGCGTCGGCTCGCGTGTCTCCCCGCACGATCTCAAGGAGCAGCACTATGGACGCGCTCACCCACCGGGTCACCGTCTACCTCGGCGGACCCGCCGACGGGGCCGAACTCACCATGGAATACGCGGCCACCTGGCAGGAGGCCTCGGACTTCACCGTGGCCGCCGTCCACGTCGGCCTGGCCGTGACCGTGGACAGCCGGATCCGGCCCGGACTGCGGCGACTACCCCGATACGGGTTCCGGCACTGAGATACCGTGCGGCCCAGGCGCCCGGGTGGTCCCGCTACCGCCCGGACGCCGGCGCGAAGGCCGCCGCCAGGGCGTCCCAGGCCGGGCCCAACTGGGCCGAGAAATCCTCCCAGGCGTGAATGCCGGTCGGCTCGTAGTGCACGGTGGCGGGAATCCCCAAGTCGCTCAACCGTTTCGAGAAATGCTCGGTGCACACCCGGGCCCCGGCCTCGAGCACCACGCCGCCGGCGGCACTGCCGAGCGCGGCCAGCCGATCCGGCGACTTCAGCACTTCGTTCAGATCCGGCGCACCGGGCAGACCGGAAGCCGCCGACAGATAGATCACCGTGCCGCGCAAGGCTTCCGCCCCCACCGTGCTGTCGTGGGTCAGCCAATCGAAGGTGCCCGGCAGGCCCCACAGATTCAGGATATTGCCGCCGCGTGAGGCGACCGTGGCCGCGGTGACCGCGCTGCCCGGCCCGTCGACGGTGGAGTAGCAGCCGCTCAATCCCGCCACGGCCTTGAAGAACCCGGGATGCCGGTGCGCGAGCATCATCGCGCCCTGCGCGCCCATGGACACCCCCGCGATGGCGCGACGGCCGTCCGAGCGCAGATACGGTTCGATGACGCCGGGCAGCTCGGCGGTCAGGAAGGTCTCCCAGCGATTCCAGCCGAGCGCGGCGTCGGGATGCTGCCAGTCGGTGTACATGCTGCCGGTCGCACCGGCGGGGAAGACCACATCGACCGGTTTGTCGGCGAAGAAGTCCGCGGCATGCCCCTTGGTCAGCCAGTCGGACACGCCCTCGGCATCGACGCCGTCGAGCAGATACAGCGTGGGCCGGGGCCCGGCCCCGGCACCGTGCAGCACATCGAGGGCGACGGTGCGGCCCATGGCGGCCGAGGCCACCTCGACGCGCTCCCAGCGCGGCCCCACCTGCTCCACCCGCGTCACCGCGGCCCGCGCGGCGATCCGCCCGGGCGGGCCCGCCTGGGCACTCACCCCGAACGACGAGCTCGCGATCACCGCCAGCGCCAGCGCGACCCCGGCGGCGGCCCGCCGCCTCACGACTCCGCCCCGGATCGGGGTCTTCGAATCAGGCAGTGCGACAAGCCAACTCCTCATGCGGTGCGCGGGATCTCGGTTACGTCCGAAGAACCCACCGGGCGGGTGCGAGGTTGATTCACCCGATGGGTCTCCGTTTCGATCGACTCACCTCCAAAACGCTTGTACAGATGCGTTTCCCGATTCCGGCATCACCCGCGCAATTCGATGGAAACCGATGCCCGAACCATGGCGAGCCTAACCAGGCGTCGACCTCGGCCGACAGTGTGAAAGACACCTTCTGGAGAGTTCACAATCGGGCCCGACGCAAACGTGGGATCGGCCACAGCAACGACAAAGGGCGCTCCCGGCGGGAAGCCGGAAACGCCCTTCTCGGATGCGTACGTCAGAGCATGCAGCTCACGCAACCCTCGACCTCGGTGCCCTCGAGCGCCATCTGCCGGATGCGGATGTAGTACAGCGTCTTGATGCCCTTGCGCCAGGCGTAGATCTGAGCCTTGTTGACGTCGCGGGTGGTGGCGCTGTCCTTGAAGAACAGCGTCAGCGACAGGCCCTGGTCGACGTGCTGCGTGGCCGCGGCGTAGGTGTCGACGATCTTCTCGTAGCCGATGTCGTAGGCGTCCTCGAAGTACTCGAGGTTGTCATTGGTCAGGTAGGGGGCCGGGTAGTAGACGCGGCCGATCTTGCCTTCCTTGCGGATCTCGATCTTCGACGCCACCGGGTGGATGGAGCTGGTGGAGTGGTTGATGTAGGAGATCGACCCGGTCGGCGGGACGGCCTGCAGGTTCTGGTTGTAGATGCCGTGCTGCATGACCGAGGCCTTGAGCTCGCGCCAGTCGTCCTGGGTGGGGATGTGGACCTCGGCGTCGGCGAAGATCTGGCGGACCCGCTCGGTGGCCGGCTCCCACGCCTGCTCGGTGTACTTGTCGAAGAACTCGCCCGAGGCGTACTTCGACTCGGGGAAGCCGCCGAAGTACGAACCCCGCTCCTGCGCGATCAGATTCGACGCCCGGATGGCGTGGAAGGCGATCGTGTAGAAGTAGATGTTGGTGAAGTCCACACCCTCTTCGGAGCCGTAGTGGACCCGCTCACGCGCCAGGTAGCCGTGCAGGTTCATCTGGCCCAGGCCGATGGCGTGGGACTCGTTGTTACCCTGCTCGATCGAGGGCACCGAGTAGATGTGGGTCTGATCCGACACCGCGGTGAGCGCGCGGATCGCGGTTTCGACCGACTTCGCCAGATCCGGCGAATCCATGGTCTTCGCGATGTTCAGCGAGCCCAGGTTGCACGAGATGTCCTTGCCCACCTTGGAGTAGGACAGGTCGTCGTTGAACTCCGACGGGGTGGAGACCTGCAGGATCTCCGAGCACAGGTTGGAGTGGGTGATCTTGCCCGCGATCGGGTTGGCCCGGTTCACGGTGTCCTCGTACATGATGTACGGGTAGCCCGACTCGAACTGCAGCTCGGCGATGGTCTGGAAGAACTCGCGAGCCTTGATCTTGGACTTGCGGATCCGCTTGTCGTCGACCATCTCGTAGTACTTCTCGGTGACATTGATGTCGGCGAACGGCACGCCGTAGATGCGCTCCACGTCGTACGGCGAGAACAGGTACATGTCCTCGTTCTTCTTCGCCAGCTCGAAGGTGATGTCCGGGATCACCACGCCCAGCGAGAGCGTCTTGATGCGGATCTTCTCGTCCGCGTTCTCGCGCTTGGTGTCGAGGAAGCGGTAGATGTCGGGGTGGTGCGCCTGCAGGTACACCGCGCCCGCGCCCTGCCGCGCGCCGAGCTGGTTGGCGTAGGAGAAGGAGTCCTCCAGCAGCTTCATGATCGGGATGACACCCGAGGACTGGTTCTCGATCTTCTTGATCGGCGCGCCGGTCTCACGAATATTGCTGAGCAGCAACGCCACACCGCCGCCGCGCTTGGACAGCTGCAGGGCGGAGTTGATGGAGCGCCCGATGGACTCCATGTTGTCCTCGATGCGCAGCAGGAAGCAGGACACCGGCTCGCCGCGCTGCTTCTTGCCCGAGTTGAGGAAGGTCGGGGTGGCCGGCTGGAAGCGGCCGTCCATGATCTCCTCGACCAGCTCGCTCGCCAGGGTCTCGTCACCGGCGGCCAGGGTCAGGGCGACCATGCACACGCGGTCCTCGAAACGCTCCAGGTAGCGCTTGCCGTCGAAGGTCTTCAGCGTGTACGAGGTGTAGTACTTGAACGCGCCCAGGAAGGTCGGGAACCGGAACTTCTTGGCGTAGGCCTGCTGGAACAGGCTCTTGATGAAGGCGCGCGAGTACTGGTCGAGCACCTCGGTCTCGTAGTAGTTCTCCTTGACGAGGTAGTCGAGCTTCTCGTCGAGGTTGTGGAAGAACACCGTGTTCTGGTTGACGTGCTGCAGGAAGTACTGGTGCGCGGCTTCCCGGTCCTTGTCGAACTGGATCTCGCCGTTGGGTCCGTACAGGTTGAGCATGGCGTTGAGGGCGTGGTAGTCCAGTCCCTCGGTCGCGGAGTCGCCGCTGACGGGGCGCTCTACGCGGGCAGTCTTTCCGACCGGTGCGGTTGTCGTTGCCAAAAGATTCCCAATCCCTCGCGGACGCGCTCGACGTCCTCAGCAGTTCCCATGAGTTCGAAGCGATACAGGTACGGAACCCCTGCCTTACGTGAGATCACTTCTCCCGCATAGCAGTACGTATCGCCGAAGTTGGTGTTGCCGCTCGCGATCACGCCGCGCAGCAGGGCGCGATTGTGTGGATCGTTGAGGAACTTGGCCACCTGGCGGGGCACGAATTCCTTGTCGGATCGCTGCCCACCCAAAACGTGCCGACCTCCCCCATAGGTGGGGACGATCAGCACGAAAGGTCGGTCGACGCGAAGCGAGTCGGCGGTGTGAAGCGGAATGCGGACGGCGGGCAGGCCCAGCCGTTCGACGAAGCGGTGAGTGTTCTCCGAAGCGCTCGAGAAGTAGACGAGATTCGGTGTCTCACTCGACATATCGGTCATCTCCTGACCGTTGACGGAAGCGTCAGGCGACGGCGACGACGTCGGCCAGCGCCTTGATGCGGTCCGGACGGAAGCCGGACCAGTGGTCATCCCCGGCGACCACGACGGGGGCCTGCAGGTAACCCAGGGCCATCACGTAATCGCGCGCCTCCGGGCTCTCGGAGATGTCGACGACGCTGTAGTCGACACCAGCCTTGTCGAGGGCGCGATAGGTCGCGTTGCACTGGACACAAGCGGGCTTGGTGTAAACGGTGATGGTCATAGGTATCCCCTTCTCCTCAGCCTTGATCTGTCTGCAGTGCACACCTGAAACAAGATCCACGTAGTAAATGCGCAAACCCCTGGAAGCGGAGCCGAAGCTCCTGGTCACCGGCCCGTGATCGAGGTCTCGTCCTTGTGGCCTTCCAGCTCCCAAGACACTACACCTAGTGGCCGACAAACTCATACAACACGACATGTTGCGACTCACAAAGGTGAAATTCCGGGCGGGTAAGTACCTGGACAGCCGATTCGCAACTCGACACGACTGAGTCACACATCACAATTTCGGCATTCAGTTCATTTCCAGCAAACACACCATCACCGCTGATCAACACCCATCTCACGAGTCACAGGAGACTCGAGCGACCACCCGGTTCGCATTTCTTCCGAGTCGAGCGACCGATTCCGGATCGCCCGCTCGCCCCGGCGTGTCGCGGCATCGCCCCCGGTCCTAGCGGATGGTGAACGACGCGCCCTCGATCGGACCGGGCGCCAGCAACCGATTGGTGGCCGGGATGCCGTAGGTCTCCGCGGCGTAATCGGACAACGGGCGCCCGTCGATGGTGACCTCGGTGAAAGTGATCGGCGCGAACCCGGGCAGCGCGGCGTCGAGGTGACCCTCCACCACGATCTCGGCGGTGCGGGCCGGGACGGCCGAGGGCGCGACCGTGGTGCGGGCCCAGCGCGCGGTGCGGTTCTCCAGCGTCATCACATAGCGGCCGCCGTCCCAGCTGACCGTGGAATGCATGGTGTCGCCGGGATTGATCGTCACGTCGTCGTAGGTCACCGGCGCGTCCGGATACCTCTCCCACCACCCGTCGACCTGTTTCTCCGGGCGGCAGAATCCGCCGAAGACGCCCAGCGAGCAGAGCCCGTCCGCGGCCGCGCCCAGGGCGTTGGAGACCTTGCCCCCGGCGTTCATCACCGTCCCCGCCAGATGCGGATCGACGTAGGCCAGGCCCGCGGCGACCGATTCGACCTGCAGCCCGGGCAGCGCCGCGTACACGGCGGCGTCACTGGCACACAAGGATTCGACGCCCGTCTGCATGAGCGGCAGCGCGACCTGGCCGTCCAGGCCGGTGGCGCCATTGAGCCCCACCCACGGCACGATGCGCTGCAGGACGCCGGGATTGCGGCATTCGATCTCGGGCTGCACCCAGGTGGCGCTGATCTCCCGGAAATCGCCCTTCACCACGTACCCGGCCCAGTTGCCGAGGAAGAGGCGGACATTCGAGAGATCGGAGACATCCGAGGTGTACGACTCGGCCGTCGCGTCGGCCGCATTGCCCACCGCCATCGAGGCGGCGGACGCGGCCAGGGTGACCGCCATGAAACAACGGCCCCACACAGAGTTGCCCGTTGATAACTTCATGGACAGACGGTAGCCCGAAATGTCCGAGAAAAGCGGCAGGCCACGACTCGAAAGCCGTGGCCTTGCGCGGAATTCAGCGAGTGATCGCGAGGGGTGTCAGGCGTTTGCTCGAGCCTTGACATCTTCCGCCAGCAAACGCACGGTGGCGGCCAGCTGGGTGAGCGCCTCGGCATCGTCGGCCGGGTGGGTCTCGACGAAGCGCGAACCGATGGTGCCGAAGTTCAGCGACGCCTCCTTCACGACCTCCGCGCCCGCGACGCCCAGCGACTTCACCGCGTCGTCGTGCGACCACTTGGCGGCGTTCGCGCTGATCGAGGCGGAGACCACGGCGACCGGACGGCTCTCGAGCGCACCCGCGCCGTAGGGCCGCGACGCCCAGTCGATGGCGTTCTTCAGCACGGCCGGCAGGGTGCCGTTGTATTCGGGGGTGACCAGCAGCAGCGCGTCCGAGGCGCCGACGGCGTCACGCAGCGCCTGCGCGGCGGCCGGGACCCCGCCCTCGACGTCGAGGTCCTCGTTGTAGAAAGGAATGTCGCCGAGGCCTTCGTAGATGGCGATCTCGACGCCCTCGGGAGCGGTCTGCACGGCGGCCTCGGCCAGACGGCGGTTGATCGACGCGGCACGAAGGCTTCCAACCAGGACGAGCATGCGGGTCTGCGACATGATGATCACTCCAAGGGTTACTGATGCAGCGGTGGATCTTTCGATAGACTGTAACCGGACCCCAGTCCGCTTACATTCCCGGGTAGGAGCAGACAGCCTGTGACACGCGACACATCACCGGATGACGTCGTTCCGGCACTGCCGAACATCGCCCTCCCGATCGAACCCGTCGGCACCCAGCAGCCCCCGCCGCATTCGGTCCCCCTTCTCATGCCCGGCAGCAGCCACGAACGCAGCGACGCCGCCCGCAACCGGCAACTGCTGCTCGACGCCGCCGAGACGCTGGTGCGCGAACAGGGCGCGGACGCGGTCACCATGGACGCGGTCGCCAAACTGGCCGGCGTCGGCAAGGGCACCGTGTTCCGGCGTTTCGGCAATCGGGCCGGGCTGATGCTGGCCCTGCTCGACCAGTCCGATCAGAAACTGCAGTGGGCCTACATGTTCGGGCCGCCGCCGCTGGGACCGGGCGCGCCCGCCGTCGAACGGCTCATCGCCTACGGGCGCGCCCGGCTGGCCACCGTCGAGGTGGAGGGCGATGTGCGCAAGAACGCCGCCATCGGCGGGCAGTACGCCGGACCGCCCTACAACATCGCGAAAACCCATGTCTCCCTGCTGCTCCGGGAGGCCGGGGCGGCCGGAAACATCGGACTCACCGCCGACACGCTGCTGGCCAGTCTGGACGCGGGGCTGGTGCTGCACCAGATCCGGCAGCTGCGCTACACACCCGACCAGGTGGGCGACCACTGGGAGACCCTGGTCCGGCAGGTGACCGCGCCCGCCGACCGATAGCGGCGGCGGGCCCGTTCAGTAGAGTGTGCCCATGGGGAACCTGCGCGCACAGATCATCGCCGAATTGGGCGTCCTGCCGTCGATCGAACCGAAAACCGAAGTGCGGCGACGCATCGACTTCCTCAAGGAGTACCTGGGTTCCACGCCCGCGACCGGCTTCGTGCTCGGCATCAGCGGCGGCCAGGACTCCTCCCTCGCCGGACGGCTGTGCCAGCTCGCCGTCGAGGAGCTGCGCGCCGAGGGCCGCGAGGCCACCTTCGTGGCGGCGCGCCTGCCCTACGGCATTCAGGCCGATGAGCACGACGCGCAGATCGCCCTGTCCTTCATCCAGCCGGACCGCTCGGTCATGGTGAACGTCAAGCCCAGCGCCGACGCCGCAGCCGGCGAGGCCGCGACCGGCATCGTGGAACTGCACGAGGAGCCCCGCCTGCGGGACTTCGTGCGCGGCAACATCAAAGCCCGCGAGCGCATGCTGCTCCAGTACGCCATCGCCGGCCAGCTCAACCTGCTGGTCGTCGGCACCGATCACGCCGCCGAGGCGGTCACCGGCTTCTTCACCAAGTTCGGTGACGGCGGCGTCGACCTCACCCCGCTGACCGGTCTCACCAAGCGCCAGGGCGCGGCCCTGCTCCAGGAACTCGGCGCCCCGCCCAGCGTCTGGCAGAAGGTCCCCACCGCCGACCTCGAGGACGACCGCCCGGCCCTGCCGGACGAGGAAGCCCTGGGCCTGAAGTACTCCCAGATCGACGACTACCTCGAGGGCAAGGACGTCGACCCCGAGGTCTCGGAGAAGCTGGAGCGGATCTTCCTCAACACCCGCCACAAGCGGGCGGTCCCGGTGACCCCGCTCGATACTTGGTGGCGCTGAACCGAGGCATATAAGCCACCGCATCCGTATGCTTGAGAGCATCCCGTTCAGGCATACAGGAGGCGGCCATGTCACGCACGATGATCGACATCGACGATGAGGCCCTGGCGGAAGTCAGCGGCCTCCTAGGCACCACCACCAAGAAGGACACGGTGAATGCCGCCCTACGTCAGGTCATCGCCTGCCACCGCCGTTCGGCCGCGCTGGAACGGATGCAGGCCCGATCGAGGGCCGGCGCCTACGACGATGTGATCGACCCGGGCCGAAGGGACGAGGCGTGGCGATAGTTCGGTATCTGATCGACACGAGCGCTCTGGCCCGGATGGGGCATCCGGATGTCTCGGCCGTCTGGGCCAGCACGCTGCAAGCCGGACTGGTCCACATCTGCGCGGCCACGGAGACCGAATTCCTATACTCCGCAAGGTCATTGAGCGACTTCGAACAGGACCGCGACGACCTCGCCGCGATCTATCCCTGGCAGCCGATGCCCGATCGAGTCTGGACCCGGGTACGCGAGGTGCAGTACGAACTGGCCAAGCGGGGCTGCCTTCGAAGCGCCGGTATCGCCGACCTCCTGGTGGCGGCCACCGCCGAACTGGCCGAGCTGACCGTCCTGCACTACGACGCGGATTTCGACACGATCGCCAAGATCACCGGCCAGCCGACACGGTGGATCCTCCCTGCCGGGTCGGTCTGACAGGTCAACCAACCGCGTGTGTCAGCCCTTCTGCTGATCCGGCTCCTCGACCAGACGCCGGTGCAGCTCGGACGTCATGGCGTGAATGGCCCGGGTGAGCTCGGTATTGGTCTTGAGCTCGAGCTCCTGTTCCTGGAAGTCGTGATCGGCCTTGGCCCGCTGGAAATCGGCCTGCCGGTTCTGGCCGATCATCACGAAGGTCGACAGGAAGATCGCTTCCAGCGAGACCATCAGCGTGAGGGTCGGCCAGGGACTCTTCTCGATCAGCAGCATCCACACCGCGAAGCCGATGGCGTGGATGTAGACGAAGGTCATCGAGCCCGCGAACTTGGTGATCCAGTCCGCCACCCGCAGCTGCAGGCTGGCGGCCCGCGCCTCCTGGACCCGCGCGAACGCGGGATGCGGCTGGATCGGCGGCGGTGTCGGTTGCGGCGGGTGCGTCATTCGGATCGGTCTCCTGGCGGCGACGTGCGGGGACCGGCGAATGTTAGCGCCCGGCAGCGCAATTCGCTGCGACGCGCGGCCGGGTTCGACGCGGGGGTCTAGCCGCCGGCGAACGGGGGCAGGACGTCCACGCGGGGGGTGAGTGGGGTGGTGGCGTCGCGGGTGAGTTCGTCGCCGATGAGGTAGGCGCAGACCTTGAGCATGGGGTCGAGTTTCGGGCCGTAGGTGGCCGACAGGGTGGTGCGGAGGTCGGCGATGGTCGCGCCGGGCGGGAGGGACAGGGTTTCCTTGTCCTTGCCGACGGCGTCGGCGATCGCTGCGAAATAGCGGACCTCAACCACCGATGGCTCCCATCGTTCGGGTGGGCGGGACGAAGCCGGCGGCGTCGATGCCGTGGCCGGCGGACTTGTTCCACATGGCGCCGCGCCAGAGGGCGGCGATGTCGGGGTCGGTGGCGCCGGAGCGCAGGGCGGCGCGGATGTCGTACTCCTGGTCGCTGAACAGGCAGGAGCGGATGCGGCCGTCGGCGGTGAGGCGGGTGCGGTCGCAGTCGCCGCAGAACTTGCGGGTCACCGAGGCGATGATGCCGACCGTGGCGGGGCCGCCGTCCACCAGCCAGCGTTCGGCGGGGGCGGCGGGGTCCTCGCGGTCGGTCTCGGCCAGCGTGAACCGCTTGCCGAGGACGTCCAGGAGTTCGGCGGCGGTGATCATATTGGCGCGCGCCCACTCGTGGTCGGCGTCGAGCGGCATCTCCTCGATGAAGCGCAGCTCCGCGCCCACGTCCAGGCACCACTGCAGCAGATCGGCCGCGCCGTCGAGGGTTTCGCGCATGAGGACCGCGTTCACCTTGAGCGGGGTGAGCCCCGCGGCGATGGCGGCGCGGATCCCGGCCTGCACCGAGGCGAGGCGATCGCGGCGGGTCAGGCGGTGGAAGCCGTCGCGGTCCACGGTGTCGAGAGAGATATTGATGCGCTTCAGGCCCGCGGCGGCCAGGGCCTGGGCGCGATGCTCGAGTCCGACGCCATTGCTGGTCATGGCCAGCGGCGTATCCGGCAGTGCCGCATGGCATCCCGCGATGATCTGCTCGAGGTCGCGGCGCATGAGCGGTTCGCCGCCGGTGAAGCGCACCTCGTGCACGCCGAGTTCACGGACCGCGAGGGTCACCAGGCGCACGATCTCCTCGGTGGCGAGCAGTTCGTCGGCCGGGATCGCGGGCAGGCCCTCCTCGGGCATGCAGTAGGTACAGCGCAGCGAGCACTTCTCGGTGATGGACACGCGTAGGTCCCGCGCCACCCGCCCGAAACGGTCGAGCAGGAGCGGGGTGTCCGGGCGGCCGTCGATATCGGGCCGCCCGGTTCGCACAGCGGGCATGCCCATCGCGACCACAGTCATTGGACCATTATTGCCGGGCCCGCAAGTCTTCGTAGGTTCCTACGAGCCGGGCCCGGTGATCAGCCGGTCACGAACTGGAGGATTCACCCGCGTATAGGCTCAGCGGCATGAGTTCCCGGCACGCGACCGCCCCGGCCCGACCCGTCGACGACCATCGTCGGCGCATCGAGGACGCCCTGCGGCCCCTGGCCGGTCGGAGTACGGAAACCGTCCCGATGGCCGCGGCGCTGGACCGTCGCCTGGCCGTCGACGTGTACGCGCCCCTGGACCTGCCGGTGTTCCGCAATTCCGCCATGGACGGCTACGCGGTCGCCGCCGAATCGGTGGCGATCGTCCCCGCGACCCTGCCGCTGGCGGGCGTGGTCGCCGCCGGCAACACCGAAAAGCTCACACTGGCCCCGGGCACCGCGGTGAAGGTGATGACCGGCGCGCCCGTGCCGCCCGGCGCGGACTGCGTGGTGCCGGTGGAGCACACCGAATCCGACGGCGTCACCGTGACGATCCGAACCAGCCGTGCCCCCGGCGATTTCGTGCGCGAGCCCGGCACCGACGTGCGCGCCGGACAACTGCTGGCCGCGGCGGGCACCCTGCTGCGGCCCCGGCACATCGCGGCGCTGGCCGCGGTCGGGCTGGGCGAGGTGGAGGTGACGCGGCGGGTGCGGGCGGCGGTCCTCACCACCGGCGACGAACTGCGGCCCGCCGGGGCGGCCCTGCTGCCGGGCCAGATCTTCAATTCCAACGGCATCGCGCTGGCCGCGGCGCTGTCCGACAACGGCGTCGAGGTGGTGTCGGTCGCGCACTCCACCGACGAGCACGCCGAGTTCCGGCAGCGGCTGGCCGAGGCCGTGGCCCAGGCCGATGTGGTGTTCACCTCCGGCGGCGTCTCCATGGGCGACTTCGAGGTCGTCAAGGAGGTGCTGGCGGCCCAGGGCGGCGAATTCGGCCCGGTGGCACTGCAACCCGGCGGCCCGCAGGGGTTGAGCACGGTCGACGGCGTCCCGGTGCTGAGCTTTCCGGGCAACCCGGTGAGCACCATGGTGTCGTTCGAGGTGTTCGCCCGCCCGATCCTGCGCGAACTCGCGGGCCTGCCCGCGCTGCCGATCACCGAACTTCCGCTGCTGGACGCGGTCCGCTCCCCCGCCGGGAAACGGCAGTTCCTGCGCGGCAAGCTGACCGAGAACGGGGTGACACTGGTGTCGGGGCAGGGTTCGCATCTGATCGCGGCCATGGCGCACGCCGACGTGCTGATCGACGTCCCGGCCGCCGTCACCGAGCTGCCCGCGGGCGCGATCGTCGAGGTCCGGCCGCTGTGAACACCCTGTCCTCGCTGTGCCAAGGTGGTGCCCATGAGTGAGTTGTCGCATGTCGACCGTGAAGGTCGCGCCCGCATGGTCGACGTGAGCGCGAAGGCCGACACCGCGCGCATCGCGGTCGCGGCGGGCGAACTGCACACCACCGCCGAGGTGATCACACTGGTCCGGGCCGACGACATGCCCAAGGCCGACGTGCTCAGCACCGCCCGCATCGCCGGGATCAACGGGGCCAAGAAGACCTCGGAACTGATCCCGCTGTGCCATCAGCTGGCGCTGTCGTCGGTGAACGTGAGCTTCGGGTTCACCGACACCACCATCACCATCGAGGCCACCGCGAAGACCAAGGGGCCCACCGGGGTCGAGATGGAAGCGCTGACCGCGGTCGCGGTCGCGGGGCTCACGCTGCACGACATGGTGAAGGCGGTGGACCCGGCGGCCACGCTCAACGGGGTGCGGCTGGTCACCAAAGAGGGTGGCAAGCACGGACATTGGGTGCGACCCGAGGCCGAGCAGCACGCCGGGCGCCATCACGAGAAGCACGCGGCGCACGAGAAGGCCGCCGCCGCAACGGCTCCGCTCGCGGGTGCGGGCCGCTCGGCCGCCGTCGTGGTCGCCTCGACCGGTGTCGCCGCCGGCACCCGCACCGACACCACCGGCCCCGTACTCACCGAATGGCTGGCCGCACAGGGTTTCTCGGTGCGCGGGCCGCTGGTCTTCGCGGACTCCGACATCACGTACGGCCTCGAGGACGCCCTGTCCCGGGAACCGGACCTGATCGTCACGACCGGCGGCACGGGGGCCTCCCCCACCGACGCCACCCCGGAAGCCACCCTCGCCCTGCTGGATCGGGAGCTGCCGGGCGTCGCCGAGGCCATCCGCCAGGCCGGGACCGCGAAGTTCCCGCTCGCGGCGCTGAGCCGGGGCGTGGCCGGACTGGCCGGGCGCACCGTGATCGTCAATCTGCCCGGTTCGCCGGGCGGGGTGAAGGACGGCATCGCCGTGCTGACACCGCTGCTCGAACATCTGCTGGCCCAGGTGGCCGGAGGAGGCAACCATGAGTGAGCTGCTGGCCCGGATCAGCGATCAGGACCTGGATCCGGCCGAGGTCGAGAAGGCCGTGGACGGGCCGCACCACGGGGCGGTCGTCGTGTTCACCGGCAAGGTGCGCGATCACGATGGCGGGCAATCGGTTTCCGCGCTGGAGTATTCGGCGCACCCGCAGGCCGAGCAGTTCCTGCGCAAGGTGTGCGAGGAGGTGGCCGCGTCCTCCGGCCTGCCGGTCGCCGCGGTGCATCGGGTCGGGGACCTGACCATCGGGGATCTGGCCATCGCCGTCGCCGTCGCGGCCCCGCACCGCGCCGAAGCCTTCACCACCTGCGCCGAACTCGTGGACCGCATCAAGCACGAGGTCCCGATCTGGAAGCGTCAGATGTTCGCCGACGGGCTCTCCGAATGGGTCAACGCCTGCGGTTAGGCGACTCTCGGGCTCTCCGGGGCTTCCCCTGACACCCCTTCCACCAGCGCACCTCGCACGGCGGTCCGAGCCAGATCGCCCAGCCGCGTGTGGTTGAACAGCAGGTTCAGGGTGAAGGCGGTCGCGGCGGCCAGGCTGATGCCGCTGTTGAGCAGGATCTGGGCCGAGGACGGGAACTTCTCGAACATGCCCTTGGTCAGCACCGGCGCCAAGCCGACGCCGATCGAGACGGCGACGATGGTCAGATTCAAGCGGTCGGTGAGGTCGGCGCGGCGCAGCGTGTCCACGCCGATCACCGCGATGGTGGCGAACAGCACCAGGCCGACGCCGCCGACCACCGGCTGCGGGACGGTCGCGACCAGGGCGCCGAAGCGCGGCACCAGGCCCAGGACGATCAGGATCGCGCCGCTGACCGCCGTCACGTAGCGGCTGTACACGCGGGTGGTGGCGACCGCGCCGACATTCTGGTTGAAGACGGTGTCCACGAACGAGTTCAGGACCCCGGCCAGCACCGCGGACAGGCCGTCGCCGACCAGGCCGCGCGCCACATCGGCTCGGGTCAAGGGTTTTCCGGTGATCTCGCCGAGGGCGAGCATGCTCGCGGTGGACTCGGCGAACACGACCGCCAGCACGATGGTCATGGCCACCACCGCGGTCACCGGGAACTGCGGCGCCCCGAAGTGGAAGGGCTGGGGCGCACCCAGCCAAGCCGCACGGGACACGCCCTCCAGCTCGACCAGCCCCATCGGGATCGCGATCACGATGCCGACGATGAGGGCGATCAGCACGCCCAGCTGCGACCACACGCCCCGCCCGAGCACGGTGCACACCAGCGCGACCACCAGAACCGCTGCCGCCAAGGCGATCCGGGACGGCGCGGCGAAGCTCGCGGCCTTCGGGTCGCTGCCGACGATCAGGCCGCCCGCCACCCCGATCAGCGAGATGCCGACCACGGTCAGCACCGTGCCGCTCACCAGCGGCGGGAAGAATCGCACGATCGACGCGAACGGCCAGGCCAGGGCGATGCCGAGGAGGCCGCCCAGCAGCATGGACCCGTACAGCGCCTGCAGCCCGTAGTCCTTGGCGATCAGGATCATCGGGCTCATGGCCACGAAGGTGGCGCCCGTGACGATGGGCAGCCGCGCGCCCGCCAGCTTGCCCGGTCCGAGGCTCTGCACCACGGTGATGATGCCCGCGACCAGCAGGTCGGCGCTGATCAGCAGCGCGACGGTGGAGTGGTCGAGCTTGGCTGCCGCACCGAAAACCAAAGGCACCGTGACGCATCCGGTGTACATGATCAGCACGTGCTGCAAGCCGAACACCAGCAGGCGATGCCAGGGCAGCCGCGTGTCCACGGGATGCGGTGATGTCATGGGTGGCCCTGCCTTCCGTCGGGGTGGGTTGCTGGTCAGGCTAGGCAGATCGCCCGGTGCGAGCCTTTGTCCGATGAGCCAAACGTGGCGGTCACGATGTGCGGTGATTTGTCCGTGGAACCAGCGTGTGCGGCGGCCGTCGTCGGTCACAGTGGGGCACAGTGATCAGTGACCACGGGAGGCGACCATGAGCGAAGCCGACGGCAGGATCGTGCTCGGCCCGCACCAGTACGGGAAGGCCGAGAACCGGGTGGTGCGGATCTACCGCGACACCGAACGGCATGAGATCCGGGATCTGAACGTGTCCTCGTGCCTGCGCGGCGCGTTCGACGAGGCGCACACCGTGGGTGATCAGGGCGCGGTACTGCCGACGGACTCGCAGAAGCAGACCATCTACACCTACGCCAAGAGTCACGGCGACGGCAGCATCGAGGACTACGGGCTGGCCCTGGCCCGTCATTTCACCGGCGAGATCGGGCCGGTCACCTCGGCCCGCATCGAGATCGAAGAGTATGCGTGGCAACGGGTTCCGGTCGGCGGCAGCGGCCACGACCACACCTGGACGCGGCTCGGCCCGGAGGTGCGAACCGCCGCGATCACGGTCAGCGGCCGCGGCACGGTCCGGCGCGAATGGGTGATCGGCGGCGTCAAGGACCTGGTGATCCTGAAATCCACGGGCTCGGAGTTCGCGGGCTTCCTGACCGACCCGTTCACCGTCCTGGAACCCGCCTACGACCGCATCCTCGCCACCAGCCTCGACGCCCGCTGGCGCTTCGTCACCCCGCCCGCCGACTGGGACGCCGCCTACCACGGGATCCGCGCCGCGCTGATCGAAACCTTCGCGACCTTGCACTCGAAGGCGTTGCAGCAGACCCTGTACGAGATGGGCCGCGCCGCTCTGGAGGGCTACCCGGGCCTGGCCGAGATCCGCTTCTCCGCCCCCAACAAGCACCACTTCGCCTATGACACGGGCCGTTTCGGCGTGCCCAACAACGGTGAGGTGTTCCACGCCGACGACCGCCCGTACGGCCTGATCCAGGCCAGTGTGGTGCGCGAGGGCGCACCGGACGCGGGCAGCGCCTGGGATCCCTACACCGGCGCGGTCTGACCCGACAGCGTCCGAACCGCCAGGTACAGGTCCAGCCGGTCGTCGAGCCGCCCGAGGTCGCGCCCGGTGAGCACCTCGATCCGTCCGATCCGGTAGCGAACGGTGTTCTGGTGCACGTGCATCCGCTCCGCCGCGTGCCGCCACGAGCCGTCGGAGCCGAGGAACGCCTCCAGCGTCCCCAGCAGGCCGGCCCCGTGCATCCGGTCATATTCCAGCACCGGACCCAGCACCCGTTCCGCGAATCGTCGTTGCAGGCCGCCCGGGACCGCGGTGAGCAGGCCGACGGCCGAATCGATGTCGGCGACACGAATATTGACCGGACCGGCATCTTCACGCGCCGCGGTGGAGGCGGCCGAGGCCGCACCGATCGTCCCCGCGAGGGGCTCCTCCCGGTGGCGGCCGCTCACCCCGACCGCGAGCCGGATTCCATTGAGCGCCGGTGCGATCCGACCCAGTCGGCGACTCATGACACCGGCGGTCCCATCCTGTGTTCCAGCTGTCACCCCGACCAGCCTGCCCTCGCTGTCGATCGCGGTGACGATATCCGGCAGGGCGTCGTGCAGGGCGGCGCGTACAGACCCCAGCGCGGTAGCGACGTCGGGCAGACCCGGAACACCCGGTGGGGTCTCGGCATTCGGAGCGGGCGCCGGGGCGGCCATTGCGCGCAGGCCGGACCCCCCTGAGGTTCGCCCCTCCGCGCCGGAGCGGGCGCTGCCCGTGGCGAGTCCGACGGGGCCGCGTGTGCCCGTCGGATCGATCCCGCCCGGGACACGATCGGGCAGCGCACGGCGTGCTGGGGAACGCGCCGTCGGCTGGGTGCCGGTGGGGGCGGCATGGACCTCGCAGACGATCGCCGCCTCCGGCAGTCCGGATCGCTCGGCGAACGGCGCCGGGAAGCGGTCGGCCAGTTCCCAATCCAGGTGCTGCCGGTCGGCGCGGCGCTGCCGGTACAGTTCCGCGACGGCGGCGAGGTCCGCGCCGAAGGGGTCGAGGTCCGGATCGGAGGGGCGGATCACCAGGTACCAGGCGGTGATTCGATCGCCCGCGCCCACCTGGACCACGCGCATGGCTCCGGCGGTGACGGCGGGCAGGCGGGGCGCGGTCAGCGCGGTGGCCAGGATCCGGTCGATCTCGGGTTCGGACAGGTCCGCCGTCCCCGCGACGACGGTTCCGGTCGAGGTCAGCAGCCACGCCGAAACCTGCTGTTCGGCCGAGAAATCGGCTATCAGGGTTTCGATCTCGGCTCCGGCGGCGACGGCGGAGAGCAGGCGGCGCTGCCGGTCGGCCCGGGCTTGGACCCGGCGCCAGCGCACGTCGGCGGCCTGCTCGGCCAGGTATTCGATGATCCGGCTGAACGGCACGCTCTGCGGCGCGGACAGCAGCGGGAGTCCGTGGGCGCGGCAGGCCGCCACCACGTCGTCGGGGACGTGCCCGTGCAGGGCCTGCCCGGCCACCACTCCGGCCGCGCCGGATCCGGCCAGCAGGTGCACGTAGCGGTCGGAGTCGGCGGCCTGTTGCCGCCACACCAGGCCGGTGCAGACCAGCGCGCCCGGGGTGACGAAGGGCCGGGGGTCTGGCATGTCGGTGGCGCAGACGCGGGCGACCGGGCGGTCCAGGTCGGCCGGGTTCCCGTGCAGCAGCCGCATACGCAGTTGCGGCGCATCGAGGATGTCGCGTACTCGCACGGCGCACCTCCCGTGGTCGGTCCGAATTGTCCGTCACGGTAGAAGCCGGTTGTTGCCACCCCGTTTCCGGAGAATCACACCTCGGTAGGGTGGTCGCCGTGAGTCGGCGTATTCCAGTCCTGATCGTGGCCGGGTTCCTCGGTGCCGGCAAGACGACGCTGCTCAACCGGCTGTTGCGGACCCGCAACGCGCGGATCGGGGTGGTGGTCAACGACTTCGGCGCGGTGAACATCGACGCCATGCTGGTGGCCGGGCAGGTCGACGCCATGGTGTCGCTGGGCAACGGGTGCGTGTGCTGCGCGGTCGACGTCAGCGAACTGGACGAGCTGTTCGACCGGCTGGCGCATCCCAAGCAGAAGATCGACGTCATCGTGGTGGAGGCCAGCGGGCTGGCCGAACCGCGCAACCTGATCCGCATGGTCGTGAACAGCGACAATCCGCGGATCCGCTACGGCGGGCTGGTCGAGGTCGTCGACGCCGAGCACTTCCCCGCCAGCCGCGACCAGCATCCCGAACTCACCACGCACCTGCGGATGGCGGATCTGGTGGTGCTGAACAAGTCCGACCGGGTCGAGGCGGCCGCGCTGGAGCGACTGCGCGCCGAGATCACCGAGGTGGTCGGGCAGGTGCCGGTGTATCCGACCAGCCGCGGGCGCATCGACCCCGGCCTGCTGTTCGACCTGCCCACCCACGCGCCCCGCGCCCCACGCGTCGGCGAACAGCTCAGCTTCGACGAACTCCTGCACGGCGACGACACGCCCGGCGCGGACGATCCGGGTCACGGCGACCACTGCCACGACGGCTGCTCGCACGACCACCGGCATCTGCACGACGGCTACGACAGCGTCTCCTTCACCTCCGACACCGACCTCAACCCGCGCGAACTCATTGCGCTGCTGGAGGATCCGCCGTCAGGACTGTTCCGCGCCAAGGGCGTGCTCGCGTTCGCCGTCCCCGACGATCCGCGAAAGTTCGTGCTGCACATGGTCGGCCGCCACATCACCCTCGAGCCCACCGCCTGGGCCCGCCACGAGCCCCGGGTCAGCAATCTGGTCCTGATCGGCGCCGGCCTCGACGCCGACGCCGTCACCGACCGGCTGCGCGGCGCCGTCCACGCCGCCGCCGATCCCCTCGACGACCACGCCCTGCTCCCGGTCTGGCGCTACGTCGCCGATGACCAGGCGCTTGTCGGCGAGGGCTGATTCGGCCTCGAGTTCGGCGCGCAGCTCGGCCACCTCGGCGGCCAGCTCGTCGCGCATCGACTCACGTTCGGCCAGCGCCGCCCGCATGGTCTCGACACTGTCGTTCATGGCCGCGAGCCGCTGATCGGCGCCCCGGAGCAGCCACTCCACCACGTCCCGCCGCCCGACCGCGGCGCTCGCGGCGCGCACCCAGTCGACCGCGAACTCCACCCACTCCTGCGGCTTGGGCGCGTCCTTGGGATCGTCCCACCCCTTCCGCTGGGCCGCCTTGGTGGACAGCACCAGCTCCGCCTTCTTCCCCCGTCCCGGCGAGTTCATCTCCGCCAGGGACAGCTTGCCCGCGCTGGTCACCACCGCGGTGAACCGGTACTTGCCCGCGAGGTGCATGCGCAGTTCGGCGGTGCCGCGGCCGTCGGAGTCCATGGCCCCCAGCCACGGCCCGTCCGCCGCCTCGATGATGGCCGCCAGAATCTCCAACTGCCCGACACCGCGGCGCAACCGCGCGGCGGCGGTCCGCAACGCGCCCGGCGTGGCCGTCATCTGATCCCAATGCATGCCCCGAACATATCCCCACCGCGGGACGCCGCCGTGATTGACTGGCCGAGTGAACGAGTTCCCGGCAGTGGCCTCGTGGCGGCATCGCGGCGCGCGGACCGGATTCGAGGTCGCGTTCTTCGCCGAGGACGAACGCGGGCTGCTGATCCGCGGCACCACCACCGCCACCGAGGACGGCGCGTCCTGGATCATCGATTACGTTGTGCTGCTGGACGCCTCGTGGGTGACCCGGTCGGCCCGGATCACCGGGCGCGGCGCGCACGGCGTCCGAGTGGTGGAGCTGGAGGCAGACGGGTTCGGCCGGTGGACCGTCGACGGCACACCCGCACCGCACCTGAACGGCTGCCTGGATCTGGACCTGGAGTCCTCGGCCATGACCAATACCTTTCCGGTGCACCGGCTGCGACCGCTCGGCGACCACCCGGTCTCCGCGCCCGCGGCGTATGTCCGGGCCTCGGATCTGTCGGTGGCGCGCCTGGAGCAGACCTACTGCCGCATCGGCGCGCGGCACGTCGCCTACACCGCACCCGACCTGGACTTCGCCTGCCGGTTGACCTACGACGCGGACGGCCTGATCTCGGACTATCCGGGTATCGGGGCGCGGGTTCAGTAACCGGGCTCGGTAACTTCGCGCAGAAACAAGCGAGGAGGCTCGTTTTCGCCGCGGAGACGCGACGGTGCCCTAGCCTGGCGGCGTGCGAGTTGTGGTGGCGAATCGTGGTGAGGTCGCGGTCCGAGTGGTGCGGACGGCGCGGGAACTCGGATACCTGACGGAGGTGCTGCACACCGCCGAGGACAGCGCGAGTCTCGCGGTGCGGCTCGCCGACCGGGCGCTGGTGCTGCCGGGCACTGGCGCGGCCGGATATCTGGACATCGACTCGATGGTGCGCGCGGCCGCGGCCTGCGGGCCCGGCGCGCTGGTCCACCCCGGATACGGCTTCCTCAGCGAGAGCGCCGAATTCGCGACCGCCTGCGCCGCCACCGACCTCACCTTCGTCGGCCCTTCCCCCGAGGTGCTGCGAATCTTCGGGGACAAGGTCGCCGCCCGCGCGGCCGCCGAACGCGCCGGACTGACCGTGCTCCCCGCCACCCGCGCGGGAGCCGACTCCGCCGAGATCGCCGCCCTGCTGGCCGACCACCCCGACGGCATCATGGTGAAGGCCGCGGCGGGTGGCGGCGGACGCGGCATGCGCCCCGTCACCGACCCGTCCCGCATGGCCGAGACCATCGACCGCTGCCGGGCCGAGGCGCTCGCCGGATTCGGCGACGACCGGGTGTACGCCGAGGCGCTGGTCACCCACGCCCGCCACCTCGAGGTACAGGTGGTCGCGGACGGGATCGCGGCAACCACACTGGGCGACCGCGATTGCAGCGTCCAGCGGCACCGCCAGAAGCTGATCGAGATCGCGCCCGCCCCGGAGCTGCCCGCGGCGCTGCGCGATCGGCTGCACCGGGACGCGATCCGCATCGCCGAGGCGGTGGGGTGCCGTGGCGTCATCACCGTCGAATTCCTGGTCGAGCCCAGGTCCAGCGAGGGCGACGCGAAAGTGTGGTTCCTCGAGGTGAATCCGCGCCTCCAGGTCGAGCACACCGTGACCGAGGCGGTCACCGGTGTGGATCTGGTCGCCCTGCAACTGGATCTGGCGCAGGGCCGGACCCTGGCCGAACTCGAGCTGCCCAAGAACGATCCCCGCGGCTACGCCGTACAGGCGCGCGTCAACGCCGAACTGCTCGCGGCGGACGGATCGGTGCTGCCCAGCACCGGCGTGATCAGCCGCTTCGACGCCCCGACGGGCCTCGGCGTCCGCGTGGACACCGCCGCCCAGGTCGGGATGCGCCAAGGCGTGCGCTTCGACTCACTCCTCGCGAAGATCATCACCCACGCCCCGACCCACCCGGCCGCCCTGCGCCGCTGTGCGGACGCACTCGCGGAGACCGTGATCGGCGGCGTCGACACCAACCTCCACCTGCTGCGGGCCGTGCTCGCCGAGTTGCACGACCTGAGCGCACCGATCGACGCGGACAGCGGCGGGGGTGTCACCACGGAGTGGTTCGAGCGGAGGCTCGACGACTTGCGCTCGCGCGCCGAGACTTTCGAGGATGCGATCACCGCTGGATCGATGGACGCTGCCGGAAACGGCGCGGCGCACGGCTCGGCTGATCGCGCTGCCGCGGCCGGGTTCGAGCCGGCCGACGGCGAGCAGGCGTTGCGGTCGCCGATGGGAGCGACCGTGGTGTCGCTGGCCGAGCACGGCACGGTCCTGGCCGCCGGGGCCGAGGTCGCGGTGTTGGAGGCCATGAAGATGCAGCACGTGTTGCGGGCGACCGAGCCGCTGCGGGTGCTGCGGCATGCTGTCGCGGCCGGCGAGGTGGTGGATCCGCATGCGGTGCTGGTGACCTGGGCGGCGGCGGATCACGACGGTCCGGCCGCGGAATCGACCGTGGTGGATCTGGATTCGATCCGGGCCGACCTGGCCGAGGTGCTGGATCGCCACGAGACCACCCTGGATGCCCGGCGGGAGACCGCCGTCGCGAAGCGGCATCGGCTGGGGCGGCGCACGGCGCGGGAGAACATCACCGATCTGGTCGACGCGGACAGCTTCGTCGAGTACGGGGCGCTGGCGGTCGCCGCGCAGCGCAGTCGGCGCGGGCTCGAGGATCTGATCGCCAATACCCCGGCCGACGGCTTGATCGCGGGCGTCGCCACGATCAATGCCGACCGGTTCGGCCACGATCGCGCCCGCGCGCTGGTCATGTCCTACGACTACACGGTGCTCGCGGGCACCCAGGGCATGCGCAATCACGTGAAGACCGATCGCATGCTGGAACTGGCTCGGGAGCAACGGCTTCCGGTGGTGTTCTTCACCGAGGGCGGGGGCGGGCGGCCCGGCGACACCGACCACGGCGGCATCTCGGGGCTGGACGTCACCACGTTCCGGGCCATGGGCGCGCTGTCGGGGCAGGTGCCGCTTGTCGGCATCGTGTCGGGCCGCTGCTTCGCGGGCAATGCCGCGCTGCTGGGCATGTGCGATGTCGTGATCGCCACGCCCGACGCGAATATCGGCATGGGCGGCCCGGCCATGATCGAGGGCGGCGGGCTGGGCGTGTGCGCGCCCGAGGACATCGGGCCGGTGGAGGTGCAGCGGCGCAATGGCGTGGTGCACGTCGTAGCCGCCGACGAGGCCGAGGCGGTGGATGCCGCCCGCCGCTACCTCTCGTACTTCCAGGGCGCGGACGCGGAGTGGGAGGCCCCCGATCCACGGCCGGCCCGGCACGTGGTGCCGGAGAACCGGCTGCGCGCCTTCGATATTCGCGCCGCCATCGCCTCGGTGGTGGATGTCGGCTCGGTGCTGGAGCTGCGCCGAGACTGGGGCGTGGGCATCGTGACCGCCCTGGTCCGGGTGGAGGGCCGCCCGTTCGGGCTCATCGCCAATGACTGCCACCACCTGGGCGGGGCCATCGACGCCCCGGCCGCCGACAAGCTCTCGGCATTCCTGCGACTGTGCGGCGCGCACGGCCTGCCCATCGTCTCGCTGTGCGACACACCGGGTTTCATGGTCGGCCCCGAGGCGGAGGAGCATGCCACCGTCACCAAGTTCAGCCGCCTGTTCATCGACGCCGCCGCCCTGGACGTGCCGTTCGGCACCGTGATCCTGCGCAAGGGTTACGGGCTGGGCGCGCAGGCCATGGCGGCGGGCTCGTTCCGCGCGCCGCGCTTCGTGATCGCCTGGCCCACCGGCGAGATCGGCGGCATGGGTCTGGAGGGCGCGGTCCGGCTGGGCTTCGCCAAGGAACTGGCCGCCATCGAGGACCCGGACCAGCGGCAGGCCGCGTTCGAGGCCCTGGTCAATGCCGCCTACGACGCGGGCAAGGCCCTCACCGCCGCAACGGTTCTCGAACTCGACGATGTCATCGACCCCGCCGACACCCGGCGGTGGTTGCGGACCTTGCGCTGAGCACCGGCGCTTACGCGGCTCCCCCGCGCCGGCGCCGCAGGCAGGCGTACCCGACCGAGAGCGCGGCGATGCCGCCGAGCGACTGGCCCGCACTCACATAACGCGGACGGCGGAGCCGGAACCTGGTGCGCCGCGCCTCACGCGCCCGCAGGCGTTCCTCGGTGAGGTCGGCGTAGCGGCCCGGCAGGAAGGTGTCGAAGTACTCGGACACGAAATTGTCGGTGCGCCGCACGGGCAATCGCATATCGCCCATCAGATCGTCGATGTGGTGGGAGAGGTAGGGCCCGACGTAATAGCCTTCCGGCCGCGCGGGCATGACCTCGGCCAGCCAGGCGCCGACCCGGTCGATCTCGCGGTGCATCTCGGCGGCGCACGGCAGCTCCAGCTCGCCGAGGAAATGCTGGGACAGCCAGTGCGCGGAGACCTCCGCGGTGAGCTGGCAGGCGGTGGAGGACCCGTACCCGATGAACCCGAGGCGCGGATGCTCCGGCGGCAGGATGTGCCGATACAGCAGGAATCGACCGTCGGAGAGGACGTCGGTGCGTAGCTCGCGGTCCAGGAACGGCAGCGACTGCCGCCAGCCGGTGGCGAACACCACCAGGTCCGCGGCCAGCCGCTCCCCGGTGTCGAGCGTGAGTTCGGCCGCGCCGGTACAACGCGCGATGTGGCCGCGCCGCAATCGGATCCGGCCCCGCCGGGCCTCCCGGTAGAACTCCTCGCTGACGCCGCCGTGTTCGATGCCGCCGGGCAGCGGCGGCTCGGGCACCATGATCCGCGGCATCCGCAGCGAGAGTCGCATCAGCAGTTTGAGGTACCGCCAGACCAGCTCGGTCAGCGGTCTGCCCGGGCCGTGCAGCAACCCCTCCACCCGGTTGAGCCGGTGGTAGCGGAAGAACGACTCGGAGAATCGATTGAGGTACAGCTGGTCCGAGGGCTGTCCGCCGATGAACCGCGGCAGCATCGGATAGGGCTTGCCGAACACCAGGGTGCAGTCGCGGGCTCGTTCGGCGGCCCAGGCGGCGCAGTCGAGCGCGGATTTGCCCGCGCCCACGACCATCACGCGCCGGCCCGCGAAGGCGGCGGGTTCCAGGGCCTGGCTGGAGTGGGCGATCACACCGCGAAAGAGGTTGCTGTCCTGAATATCTGGAATGTTCGGTTCGGAGAAGGTTCCGGCGCACACCACCACGAAATCGAACGCCAGCGTCTCGACCCCGTCGGGCCCGACCACCTCGACCTCGAATCCCTTGCCCGCCTCGGATACCCGGATGACTTCCGTGCCCAGGCGTAGGTAGCGGTACAGGCCGAAGCGTTCCACGTACGAGGCCAGGTAGTCGCGCACCTGCCCGGCGGTGGGGAATACATCGGCCGATTCCGGGTAGGGATGATCGGAGTACGCGTAGGTGGCCCGGGAGTTGTTGGTACGCAACCCCGGATAGGTGCGCGACTCGATCCACACCCCGCCCACGGCGGTCTCCTTGTCGAAGACGACGACCTCGAAGCCGTCGTCGCGCAACACCTTCGCCGTCACCAAGCCCGCGATACCGGCCCCGATGACCCCGACCCGTACGCCACCCGCACTCGTCACGTCCGCTTATCCCCTCTGGAACGAACAGGCACAGCCGCGCCACAGGCTACGGCAGCCTGCGGCGCGGCGGACCCTCGTCAGAGCGACTCGCCATGTTCTTGACGAGTTGGGCGTGTCGCGACTTCTCGCCGAAATCGCTTATACCGGACGACCTTACGAGACCGGGAGCTCCGGGATCCGGGTGGCGCGGGCGTACACGGTCTCGCCCTCGGCCAGGTGCAGCGCCTCCGCGTCACCACGGGTGACCTGCGCGGTGAACAAGTCACCGGTGGCCGCGTTGCGCAGCTCCACACGCACCTCGAAGCCCAGCCGGACCACACGCTCCACCGTCGCGCGGGTGACGCCGGAGGAATCCGCGGTGCCCTCGTGCGCGGCCAGCGCCATGCTCGGGTCCCGGCCGACGCGAATGTCGTGCGGCCGCACCATATGCCCGTTCAGCTTGGCCACCGCGCCCAGGAACGACATGACGAACTCGTTGGCGGGCCGGTCGTACACGTCCTCCGGGCTGCCGACCTGCTGGATGCGGCCCTTGTTCATGACCGCGATCCGGTCGGCCACGTCCAGGGCCTCCTCCTGGTCATGGGTGACCAGGACGGTGGTGACGTGCACCTCCTCGTGCAGCCGGCGCAGCCAGGTGCGCAGGTCCGCACGGACTTTCGCGTCGAGCGCGCCGAACGGCTCGTCCAGCAGCAGCACCTGCGGGTCCACCGCGAGCGCGCGGGCCAGGGCCATGCGCTGACGCTGACCACCGGACAGCTGCGCCGGATACCGGTGCTGGAAGCCGTCCAGGCCGACGATCTCGAGCAGTTCGTCGACCTTCTTCTTGATCTCGCCCTTGGGCCGCTTGCGGATCTTGAGCCCGAAGGCCACGTTGTCGCGCACGGTCATGTGCTTGAACGCCGCGTAATGCTGGAACACGAAGCCGATGTCGCGCTTCTGCGGCTGCACATTGGTGACGTCGCGCCCGGCGATGGTGACGATGCCGTTGTCGAGGGTCTCCAGTCCCGCGATCGAGCGCAGCAGCGTGGACTTGCCCGAACCGGACGGGCCCAGCAGCGCGGTCAGCTCACCCGAGGGAATGTCGAGGCTGACGTCGTCGAGAGCGGCGAACGTGCCGTAGCGCTTGTTCGCATTGGTCACGGTGATCATTTGGCAGTGCCCCGCTTGCGTTCTAGGAGGGTCATGAGCAGAAGGACAACGAGGGCGATGCCCATGAGCAGGGTCGCCGCGCAGTACGCGCCGAAGGTGTTGTGATCGTTCACGTAGCGCCCGTTCACCAGCAGGGTGAGGGTCTGTGACTTTCCGGGCAGACCGGTGGACACCATGATCACCGCGCCGAACTCGCCGAGCGCGCGGGCCACGGTGAGCACGATGCCGTAGGTCAGGCCCCAGCGGATCGCCGGAAGGGTGATGCGCCAGAACGTCTGCCAGCCCGACGCGCCCAGGGTGGCGGCCGCCTGCTCCTGATCGTCGCCGATCTCGTGCAGCACCGGCTCCACCTCGCGCACCACGAACGGGAGCGTCACGAAGATGGTGGCGATGACCATGCCCGGCAGATTGAAGATGATCTTCAGGCCGTGGCTGTCCAGCCCGCCGAACCAGCCGTGGGCGCCCCACAGCAGGATCAGCGAGACACCCACCACCACCGGCGACGTCGCCATCGGCAGATCCACCACACCCTGCAGCAGATTGCGGCCGGGGAATCGGCCACGCACCAGGGCGAGCGCCACGATCACACCGAAGATCACATTCACCGGCACCGTGATCGCCACGATCTGCATGGTGAGGTTGAACGCGGAGATGGCCGCGGGCGTGGAGATCGAGTCGAAGAACGCGACGATGCCGTGCTCGAAGGTGCGCATCAGGATGATGCCCAGCGGCACCAGCAGCAGCACGAAGATGTACGCCAGCGCCACCGTGCGCAACGAGATCCGCGTCCAGAAACCGAGTTTCATCTAGGACTCCTGTTCCCGGCGCGCCAGGCGCTCGGAGGTGACCCGCAGCACGAACAGCGTGGCCAGCGAGATCGCCAGCAGCACCACCGAGACCGCGGCGGCGTTCACCGGCCGATCCACCTCGATCTGCTGCTGGATGTACTGCGAGGCCATCTGGGTCTTCTTCGGAATGCCGCCGCCGATCAGCACCACCGAGCCGTACTCGCCGATCGCGCGGGCGAAGGCCAGGCCGGAACCGCTCACGATGGCCGGGGCCAGCGTCGGCAGGATGATGGTGCGGAAGGTGGTCCAGTTGTCCGCGCCCAGCGACGCGGCCGCCTGCTCCACATCCTTGTCCGCCTCGATCAGCACCGGCTGCACCGCGCGCACCACGAACGGCAGCGTCACGAAGGCCAGCGCCACCACCAGACCGGGCTGGGTGGCATTGAGGTGGATGTCGAACGGCGACTGCGGGCCGTACAGGGCCAGCAGCACGATGCTGGCCACGATGGTCGGCAGTGCGAACGGCAGGTCGATGAGGGCGTTCACGAACCCCTTGCCCGGGAATTCGTCGCGCACCAGCACCCAGGCGATCAGGGTGCCCATCACCACGTTGATCAACGTGACGATGACGGACACCAGGACCGTCACCTTCAGCGCGTCCAGGGCCGCGGGCGCGGTCACCGCGTCCCAGAAACCGGACCAGCCGTTCTCCAGGGACTTGGCGGTCAGCGCCGCCAGCGGCAGCAGCACGATGATGCTGAGCCACAGCACCGAGGTGCCGATGCCGAGCGGGCCCACCGACCCGGTCACCCGGAACCAGGACCGGAACCGGCCCCTACCCGCCGTCGGGCGGGGTTTGTCGTCTACCGAAACGCCGGGACCGCTCGCGGTCCCGG